>CACYCL010000064.1 GCA_902772905.1 uncultured bacterium
CCCAAGGGAGCGGTCAAGGCGCTGAAAGTGACGCGCGGCAAGCCTTTTAAAACCGGGTTGGTCTTCATCGACGGAAAGTACATTCCGCCGCCGTACACCATTGAGCGCTACGGTCTCGTGCTGCGGGTGAACAAGATACAGGCCACAAATCCGGTCATCCCCTGGGAGGAGTTCATAAAGACGCAAGAGGGCGTTACCGTGTCGAAGACCACTACCGGCGGAACCTCAGATGCCGCAACCGATGCGCCCGAACCGGAGCCGGAACCCGAAATCCTTTCGGACGACGACGATCCGCTTGCCGATTTGTTCGACGACGAGCCGTCTTCCAAAAAGTCCTCCCCCAAGAAACCGGCGTACAAGCCGCGTCCGCGCAAACCGACGGTCGTCACGACCTATTCGTTCGACGGCGAGTTCGTGCCGAATGATACCACAAAGGCGCTTTTGGCGAAAATCAACCAGTCTCGCACTGAAGTGGACGCACTTTTGCGTCAGGGCGGCTTCGTGTGCTTCGGAGCCGACTACTCGCGTGTGACCGGCGACTCTGGAACATCGAAGATGCTGCTCATGAAGCTGCCCGATATGATGAAGACGTGCCAAAGCGCCGCCGCCCTCAGGCAGGCCATTCGCGCCAACGGCTTCACTTTCATTCCAGACGAGCTGTGCCGCGACCTCTACCAGAACCGCGTAGACTACATAAAGCTGTTTGAGAGGCAGAAGGCGGCAAAGGAAGAGGCCGAGATGAACGCATTGTATGGCGGACGCGGCTATTGACATGCACCATTTGACTAAAGAAGGGAACAAGAAAACATGAGACCAGTCGTATTTGTGATCCGTGACGGATGGGGAGTCAACCCCCGCGCGGACGGAAACTCAGTGTACGGCGCGAAGACGCCGGTTATCGACCAGATCAGGGCGCGTTATCCGCACTGCCTGCTGGACTGCTGCGGAGAAGCCGTCGGCCTGCCTGACGGCTATCAGGGCAGTTCCGAGGTCGGCCACCTCAACATGGGCGCGGGCCGCATCGTCGTCCAGGAGCTCAAGCGCATAGACGACGGCCTTTCGTCCGGCGAACTGTTCAAGAGCCCCAAGTGGCAGAACCTAGTCGCCGAATGGAAGAAGAACAACTCCACCTTCCATTTCTTCGGGCTTTTGCAGGATGAGGGCGTTCATGCCCATCAGGAGCATCTCTTCAAGCTGATGAAGCGTGCGCGCGCCGAATTCCCGGAAGGGAAGATTGTCGTGCACCCGTTCCTTGATGGACGCGACACGCCGCCTCGCTCGACGCTCGAATACATCGCACGCCTCAAGACCGAGCTTGCATCTGTAGGCAATGCGACGATAGGTACGGCTATGGGCCGCTATTACGGAATGGACCGCGTCAAGAACTGGAAGCTCACGAGCGAGGCGTACGAGTGCATCGTGGCCGCAAAAGGCAAGAAGTCCGCAACTGTCGAAGAGGCGGTCAAGGCCGAATACGAAAGCGGCAAGACGCCCGACGGCACGCCGATGACGGACGAATACATCCCGTGCTACATAATCGGCGACTATTCCGGCATGAAGGATGGCGATGTGGTGATGCACACCAACTACCGCCAGGATCGCGCCATACAGCTGACGCAGGCGTTCGTGTGCGACGACTATCCCGGCGAGCGGTCGGTGCGCCCGAAGGTGACATACCTCGGCTTCACGCGCTACTGGGACGAGTTCGCCGACTACCTGCTCGGCGCGATGGGGGCTGGCGGAGGCATGGACAACCTTCTTGGCGAAGTCGTTTCGAAAGCCGGCATCAAGCAGTTGCGCCTTGCGGAGACGCAGAAGTTTCGCCATGTCACAAGTTTCTTCAACGGCAAGTCCACGACGCCGAGCGAAGGGGAGGACCAAGTCGAGGTAAAAAGCCGCTTCGACCCTGCCACATTCGCGAGCCACCCCGAGATGGACGCATACAATGTCACCGACGAACTGCTGAAGCGCCTCGAGAACAACCCCTACGGCTTCATAGTCGTAAACTATGCGAATTGCGATATGGTCGGCCACACCGGCGATCTGGCGGCGGCCACAAAGGCCGTGGAGGTCACCGACGAGTGCATCGGCAAGATTCTTCCGCGACTTCTCGAACTTGACGCGCACGTGCTCATCTTCGCCGACCACGGTAACGCCGAGCAGATGGTGGACTACAAGTCTGGCCTGACGAAGACCTCGCACACGCTCAACCTTGTGGACTGCTTCTATGTGGCGAACGATGCGCCTGGCGTGAGGCTTACACCTCTTGCGAAGCTCTCCGCCGTGGCTCCCACCGCGCTGCAGATGCTCGGCATCCCGGTTCCGCCGGAGATGACAACGCCGTCGCTGCTCGCCGGCAAGGAGCCGTGGAGCAAGACGTCGCTCAACATCTGACGTAATGTGGTCTGGAGGCTTTTAGCGACGATAACAGTGTCGGCTTTGCTGCCGACGCTGTCGTTCGCCATAGACGCCTCCGATCGCTACCGCAGCCCGCGCAATCCAGAGCGCCGCATAAGAAGCTCTACCGAGCTTATCGTGCTTCATACGACCGAAGCCGCCGAGCGCGGTTCTCTTGTCAAGCTGTGCGATCGCGGCGAGGCGCATTACTGCGTTACCGAGGCAGGAACCGTTTACAGAATCGTCGACCGCGATAGAGAGGCGTTCCATGCTGGGCGTTCGATGTGGAACGGCAAGGAGGATGTCGACAAGTTCTCCATCGGCATAGAGTGTGTCGGTCATCACGACAAGGCAATGCCCGAAGTTCAGATTGCCGCGATAAAGACTCTTGTCAAGGAACTCCAGTCCATGTACAGGCTGTCCGACGACAAAGTAGTGTGCCACAGCCATGTCGCCTATGGAGCGCCAAACAAATGGCACACGACGAAACACCGCGGCAGAAAAAGATGCGGCATGCTTTTTGCCATGCCGAGCGTCCGCGCCCGGCTCGGGCTTGCGAAGAGGCCTGCGTATGATGCAGACGTTAGGGCGAAACGGCTCGTCGTTGGCGACGACTATCTGCGTAAGGTTCTTTATGGCAGTGTCGATACCATGCGTTCTGCGTATGCCAAACCACCCGCAGCGCCGCAGACGAGTGGTTTGTTCAGCTGGTTCCGCCGTAAGAACACCCCTGCGGCGCCGGCGCAAAAGCCCACTCCTGCTGCGCAAAAGCCCGCGCCTGCTGCGCCAAAACCAAAGCCCGCGCCTGTCGCGAAAAAGACCTC
>CACYCL010000065.1 GCA_902772905.1 uncultured bacterium
AAGCGTATCCCACACCGTGTGCTTGATCGGCCAGATGTCGAGATGAAGCTGGTGGAGCACCTGCTCGTCGAGACCCTGCTTCCTGAGTTCGCGCGGCACTGCGTAGACGGAGTCTGCAACATCCTTCTCTTCTATTACGCATTCCCGCTTGACATTGCAGAACAGAGCAAGCTTCCTGAGATGTTCTTCGGGAATGGCCATCTCCGTGCGGCAGACAAGGATGTCTGGTATGATGCCGATCGCACGAAGCTGTCCGACGGAATGCTGAGAGGGCTTCGTCTTTAGTTCGCCGGCGGCCCTGAGATACGGAACAAGCGTCAGGTGCACAAAGCAAGTGTTTTCTGCGCCGGCTTCAAAGCGAAACTGCCGCGCCGCCTCGAGGAATGGAAGCGACTCGATATCGCCCGAAACGCCGCCGATCTCGCAAAGGACAATATCGCAGTCGTGTTCGCCGGCACTCCTGATCGCCGCCTTTATCTCGTCCGTGATGTGCGGCACGACCTGCACCGTTCCGCCAAGGTACCCGCCAGCACGTTCGCGCGCAAGGACGGCGGAGTAAATGCGCCCCGAGGTGTAGTTTGATGCCTTGGTGCAGGTGACGCCCGCAAAGCGCTCGTAGTGCCCGAGATCGAGATCTGTTTCAGCGCCGTCATCCGTCACAAACACCTCGCCGTGCTGGTAGGGCGACATTGTGCCCGGGTCGACATTGAGGTATGGGTCGAGCTTCTGCATAAAGACCTTGTAGCCGCGCGACTTGAGCAGAAGCGCGAGCGAGGCCGAAGTGATTCCCTTGCCGAGCGAGCTTACGACACCGCCCGTGATGAATACGTATTTGACTTGCTTTTTCATATCTTATGTTTATTTCGCCGCGGAGAACGCAAAGAGCGCAAAGGCTTGCGTACTATGCGTTCTTTGCGGCTGCTATCATCGCTTTGAATTGGTTGAAGAGGTAGTTTGAGTCGTGCGGACCGGGACAGGACTCGGGGTGATACTGCACCGAGAACGCAGGTAGCGTCTTGTGGCGGATGCCCTCGATTGAACTGTCGTTGAGATTTATGTGCGTGACTTCCAGACAATCCGGAATTGACTCTGGAACAACGGCGAAATTATGGTTCTGGCTCGTTATCTCGACCCGGCCGGTCGCGAGATTCTTCACTGGATGGTTGCAGCCGTGGTGTCCGAACTTGAGCCGCGTCGTCTTCGCGCCGCAGGCGAGGGCGAGAAGCTGGTGCCCAAGGCAAATGCCCATGATGGGAACAACTCCTCCACTCCTCCACTCCCGACTCATCAACTTTCTAATGTTCTCTATAGCGTATGTAACAGCCGCCGGATCGGCCGGGCCGTTGGAAAGAAATACGCCGTCAGGTTTCATGTCGAGAACTTCTTCGGCAGGCGTCTTCGCAGGGACGACTATGACCTGTGCCCACGATGCGAGCGAACGGAGAATATTGGTCTTCACGCCGAAGTCGTAGCAGACGATGTGAGGAATATGAAATTGTGAAATTGTGGAATTATGGAATTGTGGAATTATGGAATTACTTCCGTGCGAGGCTTCTGCATCATTTTCACATTTACATACTTCCACATTTTCACACTTCCACACTTCCACATTCGCCCGCGTAACGCGGGCGGCGTAGTCCTGCCCGTCCAAGCCAGACCATTCACGCGACTTGGCTATTGCTTCTTCCTCGCTCAGCGATGCGGTGACGCAGAGAAACGCCTTCCTGTTGCCATGTTCGCGAATGTGAAGCGTAAGCGCACGAGTGTCGACACCGTAGATGCCTGGGATGCCGTTCTCGTCAAGATATTCGTCGAGGCTCTTTTCGCTGCGCCAGTTGCTGGGGTTCGTGAGGTCGTCGACGACTAAACCGGAAAGGAACAGGCCTCTGCTTTCGATATCGTCGCTGTTGACGCCGTAGTTGCCGACTTCGGCGGTAGTGAGTGTTACGAACTGTCCGGCGTAAGACGGATCGGTCAGTATCTCCTGATAGCCGCTCATCCCTGTATTGAAGACGACCTCGCCCAACTTATCGCGCCGGGCACCGAACGCCACACCGTGAAATACCATTCCGTCATCCAGCGCCAGAAACGCCGCGCGTTCACGCTCCTGTCTCCATTTTTCTTCGTAGTTCATCAATACGACCTTTCGCATTTGCGGGCAAGATAGTTGGAAAGCGCCTTGCGCAAAACATTGTACCCGCCGGGCGTCGGATAGTCTCCCGTGAAATACCAGTCGCCTAAGACGGGTTGGGAGTCGGGCGTAGAGAGTCGAGAGCTTGAGCCCGGAACAAGACACCGTCTCAGATTTTCGACAGACTGGTATACTACCCTGACCTCGGCCTTCATCCCTGGCGGTGTCAGGAGCCTTGCGATTTCAGCGGAATACTCGGCCTCGGCGAACATCGCGTAGAGCCTCGCGAGCGGATTCCGTTCGCTAGAGGCATATGCGCGCCACAATTCCTGTTCCGCCTCTTCGCCCAGAAGATTGACAAGCGCGCGGAATGCGACGAGTTCGCCCAAAGTGCTCATGTCTATTCCGTAGAAGTCGGGATAACGGATGGGCGGCGCGGACGAAGCAATGACAATGCGCTTCGGACCTAGGCGATCCAGCATCGGCAGAATCGCGTTCTTCATCGTGTTGCCGCGCACGATCGAATCGTCGAGGACGACGAGCGTATCTTCACCGGGCCGCACGAGGCCGTAAGTTACATCATATACATGCTTGTAGAACTCGCGCCTCGCTGCGGCGTCTGCGATGAAAGTGCGGAACTTCGCGTCCTTCACTATCACCTCGCCGAAACGGGGGATAAATGTCGCACGCGAAGTCCGCAAAGGTCGCGAAGTGGCTTCAAGCTTTTCGCTTTGCGGACTTTGCGAACTTTGCGTGAGGCATTCTACGAAAAGCTCTTCCAAAAGGCCGTGGAAGGCGATGCGTGCGGAGTTGGGGATATAGCTGAAGAAAATGTCTTCTAGCGGCGAGTCGGCCGCTTCGAGTATTTGCGGCAGAAGCGCCGCGCCGAGCGCCTTGCGTTCGCGATGGATGTCTGCGTCGTTTGCACGCGAGAAGTAGATGCGCTCGAAGGAGCAGGGTCGATGGGGGTTGATGGTTGAAAGAGGGCGGAATGCGATTTCTCCCTCCGGCGAAACGACTAGCGCCGCGCCTGGAGGGAGCTCCTTCACCGCTTCGGGCGCAACGTCGAATGCGGCTTGGATCGCGGGACGCTCGCTCGCAACGACAACGACGCTTTCGTCAATGTAGCAGAAGCCAGGTCTGATGCCGTGGGGATCGCGTGTCGCAAACGCCCATCCGTCGCCTGTAGCACCGCAAAGCGTCCATGCGCCGTCAGCATCGGCAAGAGCGGAGGAAAGCGCGGCGCACAAGTTGTTTTCGCCGCCGGGAGCTGTTTCCTTCGCGTGGGCGATGAGCTCGCAGATGAGATAGCCGTCGGCTTTGCTCGTCGGGAACGACCCGTGGCGTGCATAGTCGTCAAAGAGTTCGTTGGCGTTCGTGAGGTTGAAGTTTCCGGCGAGGAGAAGCGTATGGCTCAATTCGCTCGACTCATGCACGAATGGATGGCAGTACGCCACGTCGTTTTTGCCGAAAGTGGCGTAGCGAAGATGACCGAGGAAGATGCGCTCATAATTGTTTTTGACAGGATTTACA
>CACYCL010000066.1 GCA_902772905.1 uncultured bacterium
AGTGCAAGGTTGCACTCGGCAACTTGCATCGGATGCACTCGCGAAAGTGCAAGGTAGCACTTCGCGCAGTCAATGGTTCAGCTTTCGCGTGTCCATCCATTGACTCAAGAACCCCCTCTTGGGGCTCCAAAATCACCTATTCCCCATTCAAGAGAACAGAACTTGGATCGTCTTGAATCCTGCACCGATGGCACGGCAGACAACGGGGCACTTGGCGAGAAACAAGAAGGCGATAGCCTTCATTTGCTTCGCTGCTTTCAGTTTTTGCAGCATTATACCATAACCTACGTTCCGCCAGTCAAAATATTTACGCAGTTATTTCACGCCCAAAATGGAACGCTTCATCTTTTAGCCAAGCACCTTCGCTCCACCGTCCATCAACCGACATGGATGCCACCGACATCTGCGATTTAAAGCCGAGACACGCACAAGGCGCGGCAACCACCGCGCCCTGCGTTTCATGCCACAGCCCAAATGCCGCCGGATGATCACCGCAGCGACGGTCTCTATTCCGCCGTCATTCCAAATTTCCTGCCCTGCCACTCATGGCCGTGCCCTTGAAGGTGGATCCAATACCTGCCCATCTAAACGCAGCCGGGAAGAAAGTTCGGCATACGGCACATCCTGGACGGCCAGATCCTTTTCCACTGCGATTGCACCAGCCGTAGCTGCTGCCTGTCCCAACGCGAAGAACACTGGCTCCATGCGTATTGATCCGAACGCCATGTGCGACGCTGAAAGACATACAGGAACAAAAAGATTCGCACACTCGCCTCGCCTCGGCACAATTGAGCCATAGTCTATCGGATATGGCGGAAAGCGCCTGAACGGCTTGCCAGAGCTTGGCGGATTGGCATTGTAGTCCTCGATATTGCCCTCGTTCCTTGCGAAGCCATTAGCATCAACATAGCGGCGGCAATTGTGCGAGTCCATGCCATATGCGCCAAGCGCAATTGACCTTGGCGCAACGCGCTCGCCACGACATTCGTGCTCGGTCATGACATACTCGCCAATCATGCGCCTCGCCTCGCGTACGTAGAGTTGAGACTGCCATCCATCACCGAGACCGTCACCGAACTCATCTCTGCAAGTGCCCCACTTGGACACCTCGTTTCGTATCTTCTCCGGCACTCGCGGGTGGTTGGCAAGCGTCCACATAAGACCTTGCTGATACTTGAGATGCGCTGCGCGGATCTTCTCGCGTTCTGCGTATGATGCGTCCGGGTAATTCCAGTTCCCGCCAATGAAGTCCGTGGAGAACCCCGTGCGATTGTTCGTGTCGGTCTTGCGGTTCGGCATTGGCGAGTTGATCCACGGCAATCCGCCGTGCGCAGGGCCAAGTGAGCCAGCCTCAAGGTTGCGGAAAAGAAGTTCATAGTCAAGTTCTCGGTAGCCGTCCGGCTTTTTGAACGGGATGCGGTTCTCTGGATCGTCCGTAAGGCACATGCGGAAGCAATACGCCTGCACGCGTCTGTCACCGCAACCGTCGGGTTCCATGCAGTCGCGCTCTATCCCCGGCAACAATCCGCTCGACGGATCTCCACGCTTCACGTATGGATCAACACCTGTCGCAAGCTGATGTTTCCTCATCAGCGCACGTTGGATGCCGCTTATTGTCTCGCCATATACACTGTTCGCCTCACGGCCTACCGTGTACGATATGCCGGCAGCCGCCATTAGATCACCCTCGTACGTGGCATCCACAAACACCTTTCCACAATAAACATTGCCCGACAGTGTCTTGATCGACACGATCTTCCCATTCTCCATGACAACGCCATTTTCGCGGTCAAGCCATTCCCCTCGACGGATGTCAAGTCCATCGCGTTTTTCCCATCCCTCAAGAATCTTAAGCGCGGCGGACGGTTCAAACGTCCACATCGACTCCCTGCCCTTCGATCCCGCGCACTGTCCGTCAGGGAAATACGATTCAGGTGCCTGCCTCGTCCATCGCTTCGGGTCAGCATAATATTTGGCGACAGCCGTGTAGAACTCAAGCGCTATTCCACCGAATGCGGACTTGTTGCCGATGTCGGTCTGACCAAGTCCGCCCGTCGTAAGGCCTCCGATGCGCGATTCCGGCGAGACTATTACCACGCTCCGCCCCATGCGTTTTGCTTGAATCGCCGCCGATATTGCCGCCGGAGAACTCCCATAGACGACCATGTCATATTCCGATTCCACGCATGCCAGTCGCGCCATGCGTATCTCGTTCGGGCGGGTGTCGCCGGGGAAGGACATCGGTCCGGTGAACTTGACCAGAGCCTTGACCTCGAACTCGTTGGCGCTGCACACTGCGGCGATGACCGCTGCGGATGTCATTATCAATAGTTTCCTCATGGTTCGCTACTCCTTGTTGGAACCATCGTCGTAAGCTGCAGCCATCAGCCAATCTGGATAGTTCTCAATCACGCCGCCTATTATACCAAAATATACCCTTCGACCACCGCACATGAACAGAAAAAGAGTGCTGGTGATGATTACGCCGATCAGCTATCTGCGGAAGGCTTTATCTTTCCCACCAACCCAAGCGAGGCCGGCACCGACACAAGAAGCGTGAACGCCAGCGCACCCGCCGCGCCACGGACGCAAACGCCCAGCGGCAGAACAAAACATGCAGGCAGCCCCCAATTCGCCATCGCCGCCCGCGTCCACGCCGTGCACAGCCACCCAACGAGCGCACCCCCTAAAAGCCCGGCGGCAAGCGCCGCCAGCGCAACGCACATCGCCTCCGCCACAAGAGTTCGAGCAATCTGAATACGCGTTGCGCCCACTGCGCGCATGATTAGGAACTCGCGTCTGCGCGATTCAACGGATGCCACAAGCATCGCAATGAAGCCAAGCGAAATGACCGCAAGGAATATGAACGGCACCCTCGCCATTGCCCCTACAAGCTCCGCTCCGTGCGCAAGCGTACCATCGGATATCTCATCGCGCGCATGAAGCCTCACCGTATTGCCCAATATCTCGCCTCCTTCACCCTCGACCCATGCACCGTCCAGCGCCTCCACTATGGCCCGCTCCACTATGCGGCCAGCCGGAAACGTGCCGTGCCGTTCAAGAAAGGCAGGCTCAAAGTCTAGCCAGAGGTGCGTCATCTTCACGAACTCCTGTGGACGCATGTCACATGCCGCTAGCGTGTCGAACGACACAAACACCGGCCCGTCGGTGTTGACCGGCATCCTGTTCATTCCGCGTACAAGCCCCCTGCTCGTCACCATGTGCCAGTTCAGGTCAACTACGCCCACAATCGAAAGCCCCGCCTTAAGCCCTCGTCCTGTGTCAAGCTGGAGAACGTCTCCGAGTCCAAGCCCGTGCGCCCTAGCCATCATTTCCGTTATCACGCAGGCATCGCCCTCGGAAACCGCCTTCTCAGCGGAAGCGCGGTCGCCCTGCACAAAGCGGAAGTCTGGCATCCAGTCGCTTGCCAGCAGCAGCGCGTTGCGATACTGCTTCATCCCGCCTGTTCCGCCTGGCGCCCTTCCGCCAGACGGCAGCTCCTCCAACGGAGCCAAGTTTACCTGAAGGGGCTGCAATTCGGCTATTCTGCGTACACCTGGCAGACTGCGAAGCTTTTCTATGTCGAAAGCCGAGACTCCGCCAGGCAGGATGGACACAATCGCGTCCGGCCATTCCTTAGACGGAATGAACGGCTTTGTGAGCGAAACGCCCCAGACCTCCACGGCGACAAACGCCCCATAGCCGAATGCCAGCGCGATGAACATGCCGAGCGGACGTCTGCGAGGCGAACGCCCGGACGCCGCCTCAAGCGGCTTAACCGCCAGTGCCGGACGCAGCGCAATCAATGCGCCAAGCGCCGCGACGACCGGCGCAAGCACGGCAACCGCCACAATGCCCTTGATGTCAATCGCCGCGCCCATCGGAAATGTATCGTGGTCAAGCGCGACGTAAGCCATCAACGCTGCCACGGCAACGCACACGCCCACGGCAAGGCCGATGGCCGTCAGCCGCAGCGATTCGCGCAGTACAAGCCACGCAACACCTCCCCTCGTGAGACCGACCATGCGAAGAACGGCTATTTCACGGCGGCGCGCCTCTATCGAAAGAAACAGCGAGTTCAGCAGCAGGCAGAGCGCGGTAAGCGCGGCGGCCCAGAGAAGAAGCGGCTTTGCGCGATCCATGTTGCGCCCGGCATCAGACATGAAGCCAGGCGCAAGCTCCTCCGCCGTACGCGCATGGTACGGCTGCCAGTCCTCGCCAATCTCAGCGGCTGTTTCCGGCGAAACAAACATGTTCGGGTATCCGCGCAGCGGACGATCCCAATCGAGATAGCCGGCGATCTTCACGCGGTATGCGCCGCGTCGCCCAACGAGCGTCAGCTCTTCGCCGGGCCTCGGCAGCGTTCTCACCCTTCTCTGCGCAAATAGCGCCTTAGACACAAGGCACTCGCCCTTGCCCAGCCCGTCGGCGGATCGCGTAGCGGCGAACGCCATCATCGGCGGGCCTTGCATTACGCGACCATCGGGACGGAAATCAAGCTGCATACGCGCAACCGACGCGCCAGCTTCAACAGGCATGTCCGTTAGCAGGCGCTCTGCGACGCGCACGGCCTGTGCGTCGTTCGTGGCGACTAGCGAGCGCATGAACACCACGGCGCCAACTGCAACGGCCATGCCGAGCGACGCACAGACATGACGCGCCTTCACCGGTACGTCTCCAAGTAGAACTGCGATATCCTCGCCGCGTCGCCCCGAGCATCAATAGAGGCGGCGATTCTGCCGTCTCGAAGGAAATGCACGCGGTCTGCGCAGGCCGCGACCTGCGGATCGTGCGTCACGAGCAGTATCGCCGTCTTCCCGCCGCGGTTGACGCCCCTCAGAAGCGAACAGATGCCCTTCGCGGACGCTGAGTCAAGATTGCCGGTTGGCTCGTCCGCCAAGACTATGTCCGGCTCGGCAACAAGAGCACGTGCGATGGCGACGCGCTGCTGCTCGCCGCCCGAAAGCTCCTCTGGGCGCTTTCGCGCGAGAGCCGATATGCCGAGCTCGCCCATGAGCGCGTCAACGCGTCCGCGCACTTTCGGACTGGAAAGGCGCATCCCGTCCAGCATGAGCGGAAGCGCGATGTTGTCTTCTACCGACTTCTCGTTCAGCAGGTTGAACGCCTGGAACACGACGCCTACATGCCTGCGGCGGAACTTCGCGGCAACTGCATCACGCATTCCGACAACATCCACGCCGCCAATCTCTATTGCGCCCCTGTCGGCGGCGAGCAGCCCGGCGGCAAGGTGCAGAAAGGTCGACTTTCCGCAGCCGCTCGGCCCCATCAGAGCCTCAAACGCACCTGATGCCAGTGAAAGGTCGAGTCCCTTAAGCACCTCCTGAGAACCATATCTACGCCATACGTCATCAGCCTTCAATGCTTCCATTTTGTCCTCCAGCCAACCATTAGCCGCTAAAAAACGCCTCTCAGTCCGATCTCGAACGTGCGCGGTTCGCCGGCGAAGCATTCGTAGTAGTGCCGCGACGTGTCGAAGTACTTCTCTCCGAAGAGGTTGCGTATTCCGAAAGTGACGAACCAATCATCGCGCCAGCCAAACTTGGAAAGCGGGACGGACACGTTCACGTCAAAGACGTGGCTCTGGTCGAAGTACAGGTTTTCGTTAACAAATGCGCCGCGCATCGTGGCGTAGCTCTTGGAACGGAAACGGTAGCCCATGCCGATAACGATGTCGTCTATGACATCGCATCCGTGCAGGCGGTACGAGGTGTTGAACGTCGCAGCATGGCGTGGGAAGCGCTCGAACTCGCCTGCCATGCCATGCTTCGTGCAGTCCTCGTACAGCGTATACGCGTACATCGCCATGACGGTCCAGTTCTCGGTGATGTCGCCGGAAAGCGACAGCTCCACGCCCTTAGAGCGGTTGTGCCCCTCGAAATAGTAGTACGTGCCCGAGCCTATCGTCTCTGCGACGGGCATGTTCTCCTGCTCGATGTTGAAGTACGAGGCGCTGAGCCACAGCTTCTCAAGCGGACGCACCCTCAGCCCCGATTCCCATTGCGTGGCAGTCCACGGGTCGGTCGGGCGCCCCCCGTTCTCGTCGCGATAGCCAAGCGTGGGAGTCTGCGTCTGCGAGATGTTGCCGAATAGCACGAGCCAGTCGAGCGGCTGCACCGCAAGTCCGCCGCGCGGCGAGAACGCGAACGCACGCGCCTCGTCGTAGTGCGTCGAAGTGATGACACCGGTGCGCACATTCTGCGCAGTCTGGACGTTGTCGTTCTCGACGAAGTAGTCGTAGCGGATGCCGAGAAGAAGCGTAAACCACTCCCAGCCAATTGAATCCTGCAATGTCGTTCCGTATCGAGACGTCGGCACGCCAAACGCAATCGACGACTCACGGTAGTAGAAGTCAGGCTGAACGACGAACGTGTTCCTGAAGCCATGCGGCAGGTCGTCAAGCCTGTAGACCGAGCGCGCGTACGCATTGTAGCTCTGCTGGAACGAACGGCTCTCCGAGAAGCTGGAGGTCATGTACTTGTCGCCTGTCGGCCAATAGCCGGTGTTGCAGTAGTGGAGAAAGTCGCCGGTCGGATAGCCATTGGCGTCCACCGAGTAGCTGGTGTACGGCTCCTGCGTCGTCTGCTCCATGTGCGAGTACATGAAAGAGCCGCCGAACTTGAGCAGCCATTCGTCGGTGACCTGCCAGTCGATCCACGGGTTGACCATCATGCCCGCGTACGTCGAGCGGTCGCTCTTGCGCGCCGACGATTCATGCCAGTCGTAGCCTGCGCCTGGACTGCCTCGCCACACGGGTATTCCGATGTAGCTCGGCGAGTCGGAGCTTATGAACATGGTCTTCAGGCCGAACGTCACGTCGTCAGTCGGCTTGGCCAGGAACGACGGCGCCACGGTATACTGCTCACGCGGACGCGCCCCGTCCTGCGAGCCTCTCGAGATGTATGCCGGGGAGTATATGTCGAACGACGCCGGGAGCCTCACCGCGAACGCGTCTTCGGCTACGACCCCGTTCGCATCAACCATGCCACGCTGACGCCACGTGTTCTTGCCGACGGACGTGTTCTCCTGGAAGTTCACCTCGCTGCCGCGCAGGTGTGCGCCCTTAAGGTACATGTTTATGGAGCCTCCGGCGCCGTTGTTGTTCTGCTGAGCGCCGGCACCGCCCGAAAGAGAGGCTATCGGACCCTTCACAACCTCCACACGCTCCATCATGAAAGGATCCATGAACAGCCCCGCTCCCCTCCCGACGGGAATCACGCCGTCAAACGCCGGCTCCGTGCCGCCCATGCCGCGCATGGAGAAAAGCCCAGGCTGACGAACCAGCAGCGACGTTCCGCCGGTCTCGATGCCGGGAACCCACCTCAGAAGGTCGTTCATGTCCGTCGGGTTCTTCTCGCGGATGAAGTCCTCCGTCATCGTGTCGACGACCATAGGCAGGCGCTCCGGCGGCTCGTCAGTGAACGTTCCGCCGCTCACCGTTTCCGGGCGGTACTTGGAAAGCGCGCTCGCCTCTACCATAACCGTGCCAAGATCGGCCACCTCCGCTGCATTCGTGCTTGCACCAGCGCCATCTCCATCACCAGGCCACGCCGCCGATGAGACGAGCGCAGACATGGCAAGAATCATAGTCTTCGTGTTCATACACTCGTTGTAACGGCACCGACACCGCGTCGGTTCAGCGGCAAAGCTCAAGCACGATCATTGCAAACGACGTGCAGAGCACTGGATCGGACTCCCAGAAGCGGTTGTTGTCGTTAGACCAGCTGCCGTCAGCCCGTTGCAGCGACACGACCTTTGCCGAGAGTTCCGCCTTCCAGTCATGCCCGCCGACATCTGAAACCTTCGCGGCGGAAAGCGCACGCGCCATTATGTCGTAGAAGTAGTACAGCCCCTGACTGCCCATGCCAGGATTCTCGTCAACGGTCCAATTCCTTGCGAGATACGCAAGCGACTGACGAACACGCGGGTCGCCTCGGTCCAGCCGCGCAGAGCACATCGAGAGAACCGCCGCGTATGTCATTGAGCCGTAGGCGCGTAGATGCACACGGCCCTGCGAGTTCGTCGTGGTTCCCGCCTGCGGCGTGCGCTCGTTGTACGCCGCCCCGCCTGCATCCGGCCCCTCGCGCTCCATGAGATTTTCAACGAAGGCAAGCGCCTTGTCCCAGTCAAGGTCGGCGCGCTTGCCGTCCGTGCGAAGCTCCTCGACCGACGCCGTCTTCGCCATGGCGCTCATTGCATAGGAAGTGTTGGACAGGTCGGCGTATCGGCGGCGAGAGACCTTGTCGTAGCCAAAGCCGCCAGCCATGGTGTCGTCGCCCGTAAGCTGCGACGAGGCGATGTAGTTTCGCGCCGCAAGAAGCGCGGATGCCGGGGCCTCTCCCCAGTCGTAAAGCGCCGAAAGGCACACTGCAGTGTTGTAGTTGCCAAGCCCCGATCCGCCACGCCCGGGCTTCGGGACGTAGAAGCCGCCGTCGGGACGCTGGGTCTTCAACACAAAGTCTGCCGCCTTTGCGAGCGCCGGCGCCACTTCACGCCCTTCCAGCGCCTCAATTCGCGCACCCGCAAGCGCCCAAAGCGGCAACGCCGTCAAAGCAGGCATCTGACGGTCACTCCAATGACCATCGTCCATCTGGCACTTGACAAGAAACGCCGCGCCATTCGTAATAGCCGTCTCTATGGCAAGGTTCGGCAAACACCCGACGCGCGGGTTTGTCTCGCCTTCCAGCCGCACGTCCTCGAAACGAAGGTTCCTGAACGGCCTTTCCGGCGTGTCGTCGAATATCGACGGCTCTCTGACCTTGCCGCGCACACGTCGGAAGCGGATTCCGTCGAAGACGCTCCCAGTGGCCACCTTGTAGTAGAACTTGCAGAACACCTTCGCGTCGATCGACATATCCTCGAACGAAATGTCCGATATGTCTGTGCCATGCGAAGGAATCGACCATGCGCCTACGGCGTTCACTGCTTGGCGCGTGTCACTTATTCGTATGCCGCTGAACGAACAGTCCCTGACATGTCCATCGCCCACGCCGAGGCGAATAGCGTTGCAGTCGGACGAGAAACTGCAGTTCGAAACCACTACGTCGGCGCAGTCTCCGCCGTGCTTGAGGTGCCGGACGTCGGCGCGCAGCGTGATGGAGTCGTCGGCAGTGGATATGTCGCATTCCGTCACGCGCACATGCCGAGACGAGTCTATGTCCAGTCCATCGCCGTTGTATGTGTGCGGCTTGCGGACGGTGTGGATGTTCGCACGTTCCACCGTCACGTCCTCGCAGCCATATACAAGGCAGCTCCAATACGGCGAATCGGCAAGTTCAATGTCTCGCATCACAATCTTCCGCGACTCAACAAACCACACCATCTGCGCCGGACGCCACGGAATCTTGAGCTTGTTCGGTGGATGCGAACCGTCTGGCATCTTCAGAAACGCGCCCACGTTCCCGTCAATCTTGCCAGGGCCGCGCAGCGTTACGTTTTCCTGTTCGATGCAGTTGACCAAATGTCCGCCGCTTGTGTTGTCGCCGCGTCCAAGGCGTCCGAAGCCTACATTCTGCTGGCATACGTCCGCAGCGTTGTAGTCTGCACGGTCTGGGCTGCCCTTCAGCGTGGCGCCCTCGGCAAGATGAAAGTCCGTGCCGCTCTTGAGGAAAAGCGAACCGCTGAGATATGTTCCCCGCGGCAAAAGCACCTCGCCGCCTCCAGCCTCGCTGGCTGCGTCGATTGCACTCTGTATTGCAACCGTGTCTTTGGCCACGCCGTCGCCCTTGGCACCGAACTTGCGGACGTCAAAAGTCGCACCCTGCGAAGCGGTGGCACATGAAAGCAGAAATGCGGCAGCAATGATTAACACATCGTCTTTGGTCATGGCAGACATTATACCATATTGTATTCCCTCGATGCAAAGCTGCCACAGAAAGAATATTGGTGTAATACCGGCGTTCTGACATGTGCGATGCCAAGTACAACTTGGCCTACAACACAGAGCTGCTGCGACGGACGATTGAGCGGCGAAGAGTGACGACGTTCACGAAGTTGAGCGAGTACGCAACGACAAGCAACGCCACGACGGCTGTGTATCCGCCGAAGTTCTTCGATACGAATATCGCCGCCTGGTTTCCGGCAAGTCCAGCGAAGCCCCAGGCGGAAAGCACCGCGCCGTGTATCTTCGAGATGTTCGTCATGCCGTAGTGGTCGGCGAGAATTGCCGGTATGACCGAGAAGCCTGCGCCATAGCACGCATTGATGACAAGAAGCGCAAGCCCAATCACAGGCGGCCAGAAGCTAAGTGTCATTATGCCAGCGGATATGGACAGTATTATAAGTAGAATGTTCACGCGCCGCGCCAGCCTGTCGGACCACCAGGCGAACAGGAAGCGTCCACCGCCGTTCATGATTCCGCACAGCGCTATGATTGCGGTGACAAGCCCTTCCGAATAGCCAACTGCCGGCGACTTCATCATCTGCTTCGCGAGCGGGATTAGGCAGAGGCCCGCCGAGATGTTCAGGAACATGAACAGCCACGCCCTGAGGAAGAACGAGTCCTTAGCAAGCTGCGTATACCTGAACTCCAGCGACGGGATTCCATGTCCGAAGCTCTGCACCTGCACCTTCGGCTTCTTCAACAGAAACGCCGCGACCGCCATCGGAACTACGTAGAACGCGGCAAACGCCATGAACGTGGACGCCACGGATGCCGGATCCGCCCCGACCTTGAAGTAGTCGTAGAACCCGAGGAAGCGCATCGAGAACAGAGACTCAGGTCCGCCGAAGCCAAAGCCTCTGTAAACTACAGTGGAGAGCGTCGAGCCAAGGCCAAAGGATATTATAGGGAGCGCAGCCGCTATCGCCTTGTGCTCAGGGAACCACAGCATCATCGTCTTTACAGGCGATATGTATATGATGCCTGTGCCCGTGCCGACCAGGAACCCATAGCCTAGATAGACCAGCGCAAGCGACTTCGATGATATGCCAAACGAAGTGACAAGCAAGCCGGAGATAAAGAGCACAGTGCCGATTATAGTCGAAAGCCGTATGTTCTTCTCGACTATCTTGCCGAAGAACGCCGCGCCCATGCCAAGAAAGAATATGCCGAGCGAGAACGCGAACTGAACATCTTTCTGCGACTCGCCTATTGTCTGGGCGATTTCGTCAGAGAAGTTGGTGAACGCATATATCTGCCCCACCGACACTGCCAATAGAAACGCTGGCAGAACAGCCCGTACAAACCTCTTCATTCTTGCACCATCCTTCTTGTTGCGCGATGATGCCCAGACGATCGACTCTTCAAGGCCCGAAGTTCATGTGGTCAGTTCCACTTGGGGGCACCCGCCCCGTATCGTCAGTTCTCCGAACAGTGCGTATGATACCAAATATCGCGCCAGAGCGCAACCCCAACCACAACATCTTGTGCAATGCAGGCGAGACACTCAACCTAGCGCAGCCAGAAGACGGGCCGGGGGCGGCGTCGGGCGAAAATCTGCCGTGGACACAAAGCAATGCCGGGTAAAACCGCTTGCCAAAAGCGCATCCTCGCCCTTGCGCCGCACCTCGCATGCAATCTCAAGCCTTACGCCCTTCTGAAGCCGCACGTACGCGGTGATTTCAAGAAGATCGTCGTATCGGGCTGGCGACCGGTAGTCCACCTCGGCATGGATCACTGGGAGCATCCAGCCCTCGGCCTCGCACTCTCTGTACGTATACCCGCACGAGCGCATAAGCTCGTTTCTGGCTCGCTCGAAAAGCGTGAGGTAGTTTCCGTAATATACAACGCCCATCTGATCCGTATCGGCGTATGGCACACGGTATTCAATCGAGATCTTCATCATTGGCCTTCATCCTGTTTGCGCGGCAGCACAAACGCCGCCAGCAGCGACAGCAGCGCAGGCAGCACGACAAGGTTTGAAACGGCGAGGCGCACAGTCTCATGAGGCTCGACGCACTCATCCTTCGCAAGCCGCTCTAGCGGAGACAATGACGACACCGGACTCGTCACATCCGCCGCAAAGCGCGTGATTGCAAGCCCAACCCTGTCCACAAGCTTTGTCTCCAGTTCGTCTGGATACTGCTCTATCACGCTCGGGCTCATCTCACCAACCGTTAGCGCTACGAAAGCCACGAAAAGCGCAACCGGGCGCCCGAGGCCAGCCGAAAGCACCACTCCAAATGCAATGACAAGTGCAAGCACAGACACCATCTCCGCATACGCCCGCAGCAGATTGCACCAGAATGCATCGGCAGGAAGCAGAAGTTCAATGTCGCGCCTCGGGCGCAGCATGAGCGCCGTCTTTCCGTGATTTGCAAACGACAGTTCGCCCGCGCCGCGCTCTGCCGCGGCAGCGCCGCCGTCCCCTTTCTCTACCGGCCTCAAAGGCATGGTCAGCACCGCCTGCGTAATGTTGCTGACGGAAGCGCCAAGCGAGCCGAAAGAGAATACGCCGCGCACATCCTGCCGCATTTCAAACTGGTTGGTGAAGCGCATCCGCACCGCAAGACCCGACATCCCTTCCAGCGCGCCCTCTTCATCGCCGCGAAAGGTCCACGTCGTGACAGTGCCTGGCGGAATCGTCTCGTAGCGGTCAACAGCCCTGTTTGCCAAGAGCCTCAAAACCACGGACTTCCTGGCGTGCCGCACTGCAACGGGCGTGTTCGTGTCGGCCATGTACGCCGCGTACATCGTCTTCGCCTCCTCCTGCGGCGACGGCATGACCGGCTTCAACACGTGGTTGCACGGCCTGCCAAGCTCCGCACGGAAAGCCAGGACTGCGCAGGAAAGCGCCAGCACAACCGCACCCACCACGACATGCGCCGCCATCTTGCCTAATGCAATGACGAAGTAGCGCACCGGGCGAACCATCGTGAGCTGAAGCCTTCGCGCCGTGCGCTCCTTCGCTATTGAGCCGGTTGCCGAAGCAAGCAGCGAGATGACCAACAGCGCGAACACCCCGCCAAGAGAATAGTGTATCGCAAGCTCGCGCACGCCTTCGGCAGTGCCATCGCCCTTGGCTATATGCGGGAAAACGACCATCCACGCAACCGACGCGAATACAAGCATCGCAACGGTGTGGCTGCGCACAAGGGCCTTCAGCTCAATCCCTGTTATCTCGAGCAGCTTCCTCATTCTCGCTCCGCGTTGTGGTCGCCTCCGACTGAGACAGGAACGGCGCCAGCTTGAACGAATCCGCGTCGCCGACCTTCGCGAGAAAGAACTCCTCAAGGCTCGTTCCCAGCTCGCCGACCTTGCCTTCCGCAACGCTTTTGCCGTGGTTCAGAATCATCACGCGGTCGCAGATGTCCTCCGCGTCCGCAAGAAGGTGCGAAGTCGTCAGGATCGTCATGCCGCCCTTCGCCAGCGCCTTGACAAGAGTCTTCACCTCCTTTGTCGATATCGGGTCAAGACCGCTCGTTGGCTCGTCCAGCACAAGCAGCTCCGGTCGCCCCACAAGCGACGCCGCCAGCGCGACTCGGCGGGCCATGCCCTTCGAAAAGCCTCCAACCGGACGCGACGACACGTCTGCGAGCCCCACCATGTCAAGCAGCTGCCGTGTGCGATCCCTGGACTCGGCGCGAGGTATCCCGCAAAGTCCGGCGTAGTAGCCCAGCGTTTCCTTCGCCGTGAGGAACGGGTGCAGATAGCTCAGCTCTGGCAGGTATCCCAGGCGGCGGCGCGCCTCGACAGACCTAGGCGAAAGCCCGAAAAGCTCAACCTTCCCCGCACTTGGCTCAAGCAGTCCGAGTATCATCTTGATAGTCGTGGACTTGCCAGAGCCATTGGGCCCAAGCAGCCCAAACACCTCGCCGCGCCGCACAGAGAGCGACAGGCCATCCACTGCATTCACAGTCGGACGCAGCCAAAAGTCACGAAACGTCTTCCTGACGTCCACAAGTTCAATTATGCCTTCGCCGGTCATGAAACGTCCCTTCCTCCGATGAAGCGAATACCAAGCACGAGAAACGCGACGGCGGCCGGAAGCGCGGCAATCGCCGCAATCGCCACGTACGACCATGGAACAACCCCGCCCTTCGACAACGCATCGGCCATGTAGTAGTTGCCTGCGGCCGGAATGCAGAGCGCCGCCACGATGCCAACTGCCGCAGCGGCAGCGTTCGCCTTGAATCGCACTGCGAACGCCGCAGACGCCGCGAGCAGCACCAACGCCGGGCACAGGAGCAGCGCAGCCACAGGCAAATGACGCGGCAGAAGCGCAGGATCCAGCACCGAACTAGCTCCGCCAGCAAGAAGAGCGAGCATAAGCGCAGTTGCGATTGCCGTTGGCACAAACCTGAATCTGGCAAAGCGGTTGAGCGCCGCGCCGATAACAAGCGGCAGTAGCATGACCGCCACGCCTGCGGCAAGGAACGGCCCGCTGAGACGCGCTATGTCGCCCGTGCGCTCCGCATACGCGCCACCGACTCTCGCTCCCTCTATTATCGTAAGCGACGTCGCCAGCACGGTTGCCGCAAACACAAGATACGCAACTGCTGCGCCCAGCGTCTTCGCAACGAAGAAACCGCCACGGGACACCGGGTGGGAAAGCGCCATCTGAAGCGTCCCAGACTCTATCTCGCGGCGAAATGCGCGTATCGTCCCGAACACCGCCATTATCGAGCCGCACGTGAACAGCGCGGAAAAGCCGGCATCGCGAGCCATGCGCGTCGCCTCGCCGAACTGGTGGTAGTGAAATGCAGGCGCAAGCACCGCCATGGTCAGCGCGGCCAGCTGCACAAGCAAAGTCAACGGCTCTGAAAGCACCTCCAGAGCCGTCGCCTTCACCACAGAAACCACACTGCGCATCAGAAGTACATCGTCTGCGTGTTCTGGTAGAGGAACCACGCAAGAGCGCCAAGCGCGACACACGCCGCAGCCTGAACGAGCGTGGAAAGCGTCCATGCCCAAGCAGGGCCATCGTCGTCAGCCTGCGCAGCAGGAACATTCGGCTTCGGCGCCGATGGAATGTCGGGTATGTCGGCTATGTCGGGTATGTCGGCCACTGCCGCAGGCGCATCGCCGCCAGCAGCTGCAGGCGCGCTCTCGACCGCCGCAGGAGCGGGAACGCCAGGGCGCTTGATGCCGAACTTGCCAGCGGGACGCACGGCACCGCCCGGACGCGAAATCTTGAGCGTCTTGCGCTGTGTAACGGTCGACTCCGCCGTAGCCGCATGAGGGGCAGCGGCTGGAGCGTCGCCGCCCTGTTCTGAGCCGGCTGGCGCAGGAGCCTTGTCATGTGCGGGCGCGCCTGGTATGTCGCCAGGACGCTTGATGCGAATTGTCTTGAGAGGTGCGCTCTCCTTTACAGGCGCGACGCCCATTGCATCCGACAGGGAGATTCGCGCCGTCTTGTGCTTCGCGGCGGCCTTCTGCGCCTCGGTCATAGCATCGTCGGCGATGATTCCCGTCTTGCGCAGAATCGCCTGCGCCGGAATCTCCTGCGTAACGCCCTTGAGTTTCTGAGTGACCGACTTAAGCTGCTGCATCGGATTCGGCGCAGCGGGAGCGGCTGGCTTTGCCTCAGCCACAGGAGCCGCAGCGGCTGGTGTTGCTGCGGGAGCCACCGCCTCAGGAGCTGCGGCAGGCGCCGATGCCGTAGGCGTAATGGGCTTAGGAAGCACAGGCTTGGGCAACACCGGAGCCGACATCGCCGCCCCCGGCTTGTGTATCACAGGCTTAGCGGGAAGCTTGATTCCCGGCTTGAGCGCCGAGACCGTCGCTCCAGGCTTCGGTGGCAGCTTGAGACCGGGCTTGAGCGCGTTCTGCGTAGGCAGCTTCACGCCAGCACCTATGGCCGGCTTGGGAGGCAGCTTGAGCCCGGGCTTGAGCGCCCCGCCGCCCGCCGCCGGCTTGGCCACTGGATTCAACTTAAGCGTAGCAGGCTTTGGCACTGCCGGCTTTGCAAGCGGATTCGCCTTCGGTGGCTCCGCCGCGTCTACCGGCGTCATCTCAACTGGTGTCATCTCAACTTCCTCTGCCATCATGACCTCCTTAAGTGCAAAATGCTTGTGGATTGCGGAACCTGCGTCATACAGCCATCACTTCGGCTTCCTTCGCCTTCAGCTCGGCGTCGATCTTGGCAATGCCATCGTCCGTGGCCTTCTGAATCTTGTCAAGGCCCTGCTTCATGTCGTCCTCAGAAATCTTCTTGTCCTTCTCAAGCTTCTTTACGGCGTCGTTCGCATCGCGGCGGACGTTGCGCATCGCGACCTTCTGGGCCTCGGCCTGGGTTTTGGCGACCTTCACGATCTCCTTGCGGCGCTCCTCGTTCAGCTCCGGCACGGTGATGCGGAGAACCTTGCCGTCCGTCTGCGGCGTTACGCCTATGTTGGCAGCGAGAATCGCCTTGTTCATCGCATCCAGCACCGTCGGGTCAAACGGCGTGATCTTGATTTGACGCGGCTCAGGCGTGGAGATCGTGCCAAGGTTCTTGACGGGTGTAGGGCATCCGTAATAGTCTACCTTGATGGAATCCACCATTGCAGGCGACGCCTTGCCCGTGCGCAGGCCGGCGAACTGCGCCTTGAGCGCATCAAAGCTCTTGGCGATCTTCGCGGTGGTATCGTTTAGGACTTCCTGTACAGTTTCCATGTCTTTGTTTACCTTTCTAGGCTTTTCAATCCTCTCAAGCTTTCCCTTGTCTCTTAGCTCACCACGGTTCCTACCGTCTTACCGCGAACAACGCCCTCCAACGCCTTCGGGTCGAAGAAGTCGAACACGACGATCGGAATGTCGTTGTCCATGCAAAGCGCAAACGCCGCGGAATCCATTACTTTCAAGCGCTTCTCCAGCGCGGTTTCGTACTTGAGCGCAGAGTACTTCGTGGCGTTCGGATCCTTCTTTGGGTCCGCCGTGTATATGCCGTCCACCTTCGTGGCCTTGAGCAACGCATCGGCGCCAATCTCGCTGGCCTTCAGCGCGGCGGCGGAGTCCGTCGAAAAGTACGGGTTGCCTGTTCCGCCGCCAAATATCACGACGCGGCCCTTGTCTAAGTGGCGCAGTGCGCGCCTCTGGATGAACGGCTCGGCCAGCTTCGGCATTTCGATGGACGTCATCACGCGCGTCGGCACGCCGATGGACTCAAGCGCGTTCATCATCGCAAGCGCGTTGATGATCGTTGCGAGCATTCCCATGGAATCGCCCGTAACGCGGTTGACGCCCCTGCCGGCCCCGGCAAGCCCACGGAAGATGTTGCCGCCGCCAAGGACTATACCGACCTCGCAGCCCATGGCATGAATCTTCTTCACGCGCTCAGCCATGAAAGCGAGGTGCTGCGGGTCAATGCACTCGCCCGTTTCCTTGTTGCCCAGCACCTCTCCCGAGAGCTTCAGGAGGATACGCTTGTATTTCAGCTTTGAAGAAGATTTTTTCACAACGTGAATTTTACCATTTTGCCGTGCGAAAGGCAATCCCCCCCGTCGCGAAACGTTGCGCGCACCGTCAGCCCTTCAGGGCAAGATCGAAGATGTCTATCGCCCGTTTGTTGACCTCTAGCGACGCTTCGTCCTTCAATATCTCCCATGGCGCCATGAGGAATCCGAGAAGTCGCTCCGGCGCAATGACGCCTCTGCACGTCTTGACGAGTTTGCCCATCACGTCGTCCGCGCCGATCTTGAGCTTGCGCCGCCCAGAGCCAACCCAATTCGTTCCGCATGGAATCTGATCGAAGCCTGCTTTCTCAAGGTCCCAGAACTCGACTAGGCGCTCATGGTCGCTCGTCTTGTTCGTGCTCGGGTCGAATCCGCCGTACTGCTCGTCATAGTACCAGTTGGACATCACAACGCTCTTCGGGCTGCGCTTCAGAAACTCAGGATGCCTCCAGCCGTAGTCGCTCCAGCACCACGGACGCGCCCCAAGCCCCTCAATCGTGCGGACGAGGTGCAGGTAGTCGTGCATCCAGAACTCCTTAGTCCTCGCCACTATGTAGATGTATTTTACGACCTTGACCTGATGGCTGGCCACCTCCTCGTCGCAGCCGATGTGGATGAAGCGCGGCTTGTCGAACACCTCGTAGACATCGCGCAGCACGTCTTCGCAAACCTTGTAGTACGTCGGCGTTGAGACCATGCGGCGATACTGCTTGAGCCAGCCATTGTGCGAGGTGGAGAAATTGAGCTTTGGGATGGCCTCAAGTCCGATGCTCCTGAGCCGCCGCACCTCTGCCCTCAGCTTGTCGGGACTCCACGAGCCCTTGATCGCAAGTTCGGGATGGCTTGGATACACCAACCCCTCGCCCACGTCTATGACTATCATGTTCACGCCCTTCGCGGCGGCATAGTCGGTCGCCTTGCGCCAGAAGTCGTCGCGGTTGAGAAGCTCGGTGTCCGGCTTGCACGAAAAGCCGGAAGGGTCAACGTCCTCCGGAAACCAGTCGCACCACATGTTGTGCCCGAGGTGCAGCAGAAGCGCACGTATGTCGCCTAGTCTGGGCAGATCCGCGCCGAGCGAAGGCACTGACACGCCAGCCGCAGCCGCACACGCCGAAAGTTTCAGGAATTCTCTTCTGTCCATCATGTTCTCCTTTAATGCGTGTATATTATACCATATTGACACACTGTGAGAAATGCAAAGATGGAGAATGCTCATGCATTCTCCATCTTGAGCCTTGCATTCCCCGGGGCGTCAACGAGAGACCCTGAAGAACGCGGCGCCCCTCTTCGCGGGCGCGACGAGAATAACCTCGTCCTCCGCCGACGCGCCTCCGGCGGCGGACTCGCCCACGGGCTCCGCCACGTCGCCGGGCGTGGCGCCCTCCGAAAGCCCGTACGAGAGGAACGGCACCGTCCCCTTCACCGAGAC
>CACYCL010000067.1 GCA_902772905.1 uncultured bacterium
GCCTTCCGTGCCGCTGCCATGCTCAAAGCCAAGCTTCCAGTCTAGCCCGGCAGTGATGGCCTCGGGGCCTGAGAAGCCGAGGTTGCGAGCGATATTGTCATTGTATGAAAGGAACTCGATGTTTATCATGATCTTCTGCTTGAATATCCTAAGCTCATCGATGTTTACGATTATGCCTGGATAGTCCTTGAGGAAGTTCGAAACACGCTCCCTGAGACGATCTATGGCCTGCTGGTCGTAGAGCCGCCCAGAAAGGCAGACCTCACGCCCGACAACCTTAGCCGCGACGTTAGTTATGCCGGAGCGGTTCAGAAAGTCCGTAACCAGCACACCGATCTGCGCGGCCGAGTATGTGACTTGCGAGACGATTCGCGAGGAGTCGAGGTCCTTCACGCTCTCGGCGCGCCTCAGCGTGTCTACATTGGCCGTTGCACCGTCTATCACGATCTTGTCGCCGACAATGCCGATCGAAACCTCCGGGTCTTCCACGAACATTTTGTTGAGAAGTTCCCAGTACGGCGGAACGACCATCACCGAGCGCGTTGCAAACACGCCGCGCTCGTCCACATAATCGAACTTGGCCTCGCCCAGCCGCGTACCGGTGACAATAGCCTCGCCGGATTCCCTGAGAGCGGCGGAGAAGACTGCAGGATTGGAGCTCCTGACTGAAGTCGCCCTAAGCGCATCAAACACGAGCGTTTCGCCCTCAACAACACTGACGTTCGACAGCTTGCGCACGACTGCCGCATCCACTGCGATAGCGGCAAAAACAGTCAAAGCTGCAACGATTTTAAATTTTGCTGTATTCATGTTTATCCATTCTTCAGTTCTGGAACGCCCGCACCGTGTCGCCAAACGACGCACCCGGCGCAACCGTGACATTGGAGCGGTCCTGCTCTGCCTTCGTGTCTCGCACGTTGCGCAGAAGGTATGTTATCTGGCCCATCGTCCTCGCCTGCACCATCAAAATCGCCGCCTTTGTCGGCAGGCAGAGCGTCATGGTGCCATATCCGGGGGAAGAACTTTCAAGGTCGTACTCGCGGTCCGTTGCAATCACCGGCACGTTCTGGAGTATTACGCTTGAGACAATGCGCGAACCGGTCTCCTGTGCGGCCTGACCGGTGACAAGCCCGAGTTTCTCCTCAGACGACGTCAGCACGACGTCAACGCGGCTGCCAGGCTTGATGAACCCACATACAGAGCTGACCGAATCGACAGGCACCGTCACGGCGCGGCTGCCGTCAGGAATGAGATCGGCGAACGGCGTCTTCCGCGAGGTCTCGATGTCTATCCAGAAAAGAGGGGTATTCGCCGCGACAAGGCGCTTCGCCTTGCGTTTGACCACTTTCTCAAGCACGTCGGCAAATGCCTTCTGGTATTCTGGCGAGTTCTTCGCCGGCAAGGCTATGTGCATGTTCGAAAGCGCCTCGAACGGGATCTCGGCGGAACCAAGCATTTCCTCGCCTATCTCGTCTCCTTCTCGTATCTCCATCGTGGCTACGAGTATAGACGCCTTTGGCGCCGGCGGAACCGCTGTCTGCCGCGAGATGTACTTGTTCACGGCCACAACCGCGAACAGACCTACGAGCACCGCTGCGACAGCGGCGAGTTTTGTGTGGTTGTCAGTTTTCATCTTGTTTTTCCTTTCGTTGAATTGTATGCCTCGTCGTCCGAGAAACGGTAGTTTACGTCACATTCGAATCCACCGGCGCGCGGAACGGCCTCGAAATGGAGAGTAAGGTTCTGCTTCGTCCAACCTGCCCTGGGAGCACCCGCCGCCGCACCGCCTGGCAGCTGCGCGAACGGCGTGGCCGACCACCCTGTCTTACTGGCGCGCTCCTCTATCACCTTTACCGCCGATTGCGCCGAGGTCTCGGCGACGCAGTGCACTATGAACGCCGCGCCATCGCCGCGCTCTATCAGCTCCGTCATAAGCGGACTTCCGATGACCACGTCGCGCAGAACCTCCGGAATCATGTCTTTGACGTGGCGGGCCGAGCGGCGCGCCAGGATGTCCGGCGTTGTCTGCTCGCCGTCATTCGGTATAAGCTCAGCAGGAATCGTGAAGTCCTCCATCAGCGAGTCATCTCCAACTACGGCTCGAACCTCTCTGAGCACAATGGACCCCTCCGGGGTCCTGTAGACGCGCTCCATCCCGGAAATGTTCTTCAGCGTGACCGCGTTCTCGTCGTCAAGC
>CACYCL010000068.1 GCA_902772905.1 uncultured bacterium
CAACCCAACCGCCAAACCACATAACCACCAAAGGACCACAGCCATGAAAAGACTGCTCATCCTCGCCGCAATCGCGGCACTCTCAATATGCCTCGGCACTAAGGCCGACGGCTCGCACGACGCTGTCCAGCTCTGGGAGGATGGTCCTTATTGGGCGACCACCAATATCGGTGCCGAGGAACCTGAAGACTATGGCTACTACTTCTGGTGGGGTGACACGGTAGGTTACAAACGCGAGAACAACGCTTGGGGGGCGACGGACGAGTCGTCTTCAAACTTTACGTTTGACGCGGGAAATAAGTGGTGAAATGGCGATGCGTGAAAGCGCATTGCGGTTTGTCGGCAAGGGCGGTGGCGCGGCGGCGTTCTACACGCTCTACATGTTCTACACGGCCAAGACAGCCACGGAGAAAAGGCAATGAAGAAGGCTCTGATGATGGTTGCATGCCTTGCCGCGTTCGCGGCGGGCGCGGAGAATGCCGTGCCTGTTCGAAGTAAGAAGTAAGAAGGAAGAAGGAAGAAGTGGGTGAGTGAGGGAAGAAGGAAGAAGGAAGAAGTAAGAAGTATCAACCTTTCAACCTTTCAACTTTTCAACCTTTCAACCTTTCAACTCACAGAGGGTGAGGGTAGCAGCCTTGGTTATTTGGAGACAAAGATCACTAACCTAAACTAAGCATGCCGATGCGGCAGATTGCCAATCGGGGAAACCCCCTTGGTGAACTCCAGCATGTCCTTCGTGTAGGAATAGGGATCGAGCGGTGCGCGCGATGCGGCGAATGCGTAGTTCTCCCAGTCCACGGCCGGTTCCGGTCTCGGCACATCCTTGAGAAACGCACGCACCTTCACCACCTCCTCCGGCGAAAGCGCGGCAGTTGCCGCAAACGCGGCAAACACCGAAAGAATGAACACCATGCTTCGCATCGGAAACTCCATCACCGCTTGCACATCAGCGGAACGGGCGAAAAGCCCTCGGGCCTGTCGTAAAGTTCGCAGTGGCAGTCGCCGAGGTGCTTCACCTTGAAGCCGTTCGCCTTGTACTCATCGTAGTTGAAGGCGTTGAGCTCGTCAATGGCGATCTGGTGGAACTTGTCGAAGTCCGGCCACCACTCCCAGCCGCTGCCGAAATCGTTGTAGAGATATGCGTCGGCGCACTGCTTGCCAAGCTCTGGCGTCACGTAAAACGCGCCCATCGCGAGAACGTTCACGCCGTTGCCGGTTATGGCGCGGAACGCGGCTGGAACGGATTCGACTACACCAGCGTGTACGCCCGGGCACTTCGAAGCCGCGATGTGGATTCCCATTCCCGTCCCGCAGAAGATGAGGGCGCGCTCGAACTCCTTCTCGGTTATCATAGCACCGACGCGAAGTCCGATGCGGTGGAACATCAGCTCCGTGTCGTTTGGGTCGGAATCTGCCTTAACGCCGATGTCCGTGACCGTCCAGCCCTTCTTCTCTAGATACTCCTTGATTGCCTCCTTAAGCGGATAGCCCGCGAAGTCGGCTGCCATCAGTATCTGCTTGTCCTTTACCGTCTTCATCGTTCAAGAAACTCCCTTGCGTGGATTGACTGGTGGCATTATACAAATTCTCGCGAAAATGCGCAATACCTGTATAGACAGGTACGATGCATTGTGGTATAATCATTTGCCATGACCGGGAAAGAGATTGTCAGGAAAATTGTCGAAGACATAATCGCCGGGGCGTACTCGAAAACGGGGAAGCTTCCAAGCGAGGGGACGCTGTCGGAGTCGTTCGGAGTGTCGCGCATGACACTGCGTTGGGCGCTGGACGAACTGCGAAGACAGGGGCTTATCGAAAAGCGCAACGGCTCTGGCTCGTTCCTCACGAAGCGCGGGCTACGCAGAAGCGGCCTCATAGGGCTCGTCATTCCCGACTACGAGGCGTACAGCTTCTTCACGGAAATAAAGAAGGAGATCGAACGCCACGCAAGGCTGCTGGGCTACCGCGTGTTGCTTGTCTCCACGCGAGAAAACGGACACGAGGCCATTGTATGCGACATCAGGCACAAGGTGCGCAAGCTGGCTGCGGAACGCGCCGAGGGCGTCATATTCCGTCCGTTTGTGCCAGAAGAGCTGATTGACGCGAACAAGGAGATTGTCAGCATACTGCACAACGCAGAGATTCCAGTG
>CACYCL010000069.1 GCA_902772905.1 uncultured bacterium
TCGCGACTGCGGCTATGCCGTTGACAGGGCGGAAGGCAGGGAGGGGCTTCACTGCGTGGCTGCGCCGGTTTTCGACCGCACGGGGCGGTCCGTCGGGACGATAAGCATTTCCGCGCCGGCGGATCAGCTGCCGGCAAAAGATTTCAAAAGCCGGGCGTCGTCTGTCATGGCCGCCGCTGTCGCGGTGAGCGCGAAGCTCGGCTGGAACGGAAATCGAACCAACGCATGACGATTTCAATTCATTGATAGAATACGAAATGCATGAGAAGAATTGTGTCTGAGGAGGCTTTGTAAAATGCGAAGGGATGCCATGTTGGCCATTGCGGCGCTTGTTGCGGTGCTTGGATCTTCCGGCATTGCCATGCCGGCATCAAGGCCGTTTGCGGAATGTCCGCTCATGGTCCAGTTCGACAGGATTGACCGCGAGGAGCTTGGATGTGCCAAACTTGCCGCTGATGCCAGGCTGGCGGGCGCTGACGCCGTGCAGCTTGAGCTTTGCGATTTCTATCTCGACGGGGCGGCGCGGGCGAAAGCGCTCAAGAAGCTTTCGGACGAAATCACGTTCTTTGAAGGTGCAGGTTTTCCTGTTGCCGTATGGACGTCTTCTCTCGGCTATGGCCGCATGATCGACCCTGATTTCCTCAGACGCTTCCCTCGCTTTCAGCCCCTCTTGTCTGCAGAAGGCAAGATGGCGGCGGTGTGCACCACCGACGTCGCATACCGTGAGGCCGTAGCGCAGAACGTGCGAGACTTCATAAGGGCCGGAGCGAAGACGATCCTTTTCGACGACGACTTGGTGCAGGCTTGTCGTCCCGGGCTTTTCTGCGCATGCGCCGAGCACAGGCGTCGCATAGCGGCGCGACTTGGCGTTGATTCCGTGACGCCGGAGCAGCTGCGCGATGCATACGCAGGAGAGCCGAACAAGATTCGCACTGCCTGCATCGACGTCATGGGCGAGACGCTCATGGAGTTCTGCCGTGCGATGCGTGCGGCGGCAGACGAGTTGGATCCGTCCGTTACGCTGGCGACATGCCTCAGCATCTCGCAGTACGATCTCGACGGCGTTGACGTGCCGCAGATGGTGCGCCTTCTCGCCGGGAGTGGCGAGCGGCATCCGTTCGTGCGCATGTCAGGCGCGACGTACTGGATTTGCCATTCGGGAAATTCGCGCAACTGGGGGCAGGGGCTTGGCGGCGTTGTCGAGTTTCTGCGCTGGCAGGCGTCGCTTCTCAGGGCAGAGGGCATCGTGCCGATGGACGAGAACGATCCGTATCCGCGTGACATCGGCATCGTGCCGCAGGGGCTTTGCGAAGCCTACGACAGGGCGATGATAGCCGAGGGCGGAGTCATCCGCAACAAGTACATTCTGCGCCGCAACGTCAAGACCAACAAAGGCATGGACCCAGAGTACCTTGACGCGCATTTGGCTGGGCGTGAAGAGGCCGGTCGCATTGCCGCGCTCTTCGCCGACGCGACGCCCGTCGGGTTCGAGGTGTTCGCGCCTTCGCATCTTGTGCGCGAGGCCGTGCTGCCTTCGCCGTATGCGGGAAGGAACCGGTTGCTCAAGCTCTTCTCGCATCCTATGGCCGGCAACCTGCTCTCGGCGAACGGCGCGCCTACGCGCTACGACCGCGATTCCGGCGCACCGCTGGCGGCGTTCGGGCCTGCGGCTGCGCATCTGCCGGAGGCGTGGCTTTCGCGCGGCGTGCTGCTGGATCGCGACGGTGCGGAAATTCTTGAGGCGCGCGGCGTCGCCACTGGGCTGAAGGCTGGCGAGAAGGGTGTGCGGCGCATCGGCTGCTGGCGACTTTACCGCAATGCCGACGGCGGCAAGTTTGCGGTTGCGGAGAAGTCATGGCATGAGCTGGACTGCACGGAGGCAACGCCGACGCCTGTGCCGGTTGACGAGATATGGCGCTTTTTCACCGGCGGTGATCTGCCAGTGCGAATTACGGGCGCGAAGGGATTGCATCTTATGGCCAAGCTCCGCAAAGACGGGAAACTTGCCGTGCTGGTCAACAACATGCGCGGCGACGCGTCCGGATCGTTCTCCATTTTCATATCAGGCAAACCGAGGCGGATTGATCTTGCGCCCTATGCATCCACAGCGTTCCTTTGCGGATCATAGACGACGCTCTCCAATCTCATGAGAACCACCCTCCATTGAAACCTCCCAGCTTCTGAACAAGGAGACAAAAACAATGAAAAAACTAGTCATACTGACATGTGCGGCAACCGCGATGGTTGCATCCGCAATTGACCTTCCATGGGCAGACGTCGTGCGAAAGTGAAAAACGGGATATTTGTCAGGGCAGAGACGATGAACAAACTGATTGCTGCAATGGTTGTGGCGGGTGTGGCTTTTGCGACATCCCACGCTTCGGCGGCGGTGTACGACGGCTCGCAGAAGGGCAATGTTCTGGACGTGTCCGTGGCCGATGCACGCCGCGCTTCGCTTTCATTCCGTGTGCAGACGCCGGCTGACGAGAACACGATGCTCGTGGTGCTGGCTGAATACGGACAGTTCTTCACGAACAATTCATTCCGCGTCACGTTCAACGGACGGCGCGAACGCCGCGTATGCGGCTTCTACGGAGACATGCGCGTCTACTCGGCGCCTAATGCGCTGGACGACGGCCTCGTTCACCATGTCGCGCTTGACGTGGAGCCAGGGCGCATGATGACGCTGTATCTCGACGGCAAGGCCGTTGACTCGGCTGCCGTTCCTGATCGCGGCTTCGCGTCCGGACAGCTTGCTGTCGCGCAGAGGGTAGTGAAGGGCTCCACTGACGACGCATGGTATGCCATGCACAACGGGTGGACTCATTTTCGCGGGAGAATCGACGACGTTTCTCTCGTGCCAGCCGCGTTCGACGCGGCGAAGGTATCGGGCGGAACGGATGCGAGAGCCGAGGCTCTTGCGCTTGCGCCTGATCCGAATGCAATGAAGCCGAAGTGGGAACGCCCGAAGACCACGCGCCGCTACCTGCATGGACCCTTCGCCGAGCGCTTGCTGACGTTCTGGCGCGAAGGCAAGATTGCTCTAGGCGAGGTAGAGCACCGCGACGACTGGTCCCTTGACTACCGCAAGGACCTTCATGCGCATGCGGCCTGGCTCGTCCATGGCGCATCTGATGAGCCATTCGACTTCCGCGCGGCGGAGATGCTGTTGCCGAAAGGCGGCGAGCCAGACCACTCGCAGAAATGGCGCACTGGCAATCTCGACGTGGAGCTGGCCGCCTGCGCGCCGTTCGGGCGGCGTCCGTCGGCGCACGTGCGGCTAACGGTTCGTAACGTCGGCGACAAGTCTCTGGCGGAGCGTTTCGCGTTCTTGCTGCGAGAGGGGTTGGAGTCGAAGCTGCTCTTTGGCTCTCCTGATGTGTACAAAGTGTTCAATCCGTCGATTTCGGACTGGTCCGGCATGTCTGCGTCGGGATGGCGCCGCGACGGAGAAGTCATGCGATACGGCGAACGTTTCGCCGCGTTCTCGGGCGCGCCGTTCGAGTGGGACGCCGAGAAGGGCGCTGCGCGGTTCGCGCTTGAAATCGCTCCTGACGAAAGCGTTGCGATCGAGATGGAACTTGGCAAGGGCGAATCACATGGGCTTGGATATTCCGCCGCGCGAGATGCAATGTACGCCGACTGGGCGAAGGAGCTGGCGAAGCTGCGCATTCCCGGTGGAATGGACGGGCAAACGGCGCGGATAGTCCGCAACCTCGCCGTCCAGATGCTGCAGTGCCTCTCCCTGCCCACTGACGGAGACTTCGTGCTTCCTCGCCAGGGCGGGCTCCAGCGCTATGTGTGGCCGGGCGATGCGGACTGCTTTCTGGAGGGACTCGATGCCGTCGGCTATGGCGACTACGTTGCCAAGGCCATTGACTTCTATTATTCCCACTGCCAGCGCGACAACGGCGAGGCGGGTCCGTTCAAGAACAACTGGGCGGGCGATACGGCGTCGGTGCTGAAGTCGTTTGCGCGGCACTGCACCGCGACCGGTGATGCCGACTGCTGGCGGCGTTGGCGTGACGCGGCGTTCAAGGGCTTTGGCTGGATACAGTCGAAGCGGGCGGAGGGCGGGGGCCTCTTCCCGTCGATGAAGGCGACGGACCATCCTGCGGTGCTGAGGGCGTGGGGTTCAAACGACCTCAAGGGACTTGAGGCGTACGTCGAGTTCGCGAAGGCCGCATCCATGTTCGGAGACGTGCGCGCGGCGGAGGTCGCGGCGGCAGAGGCGGACTATCGCGCCGCTCTTTCCAGGGCCATGGACGTGTGTCGGGCGAAGGCAGCCGGAAAGGACGAGTTCGAGGTGCCGATAACGGCGGACGGCAATGACGATCCCTTCCTGGAGGCGTTCATGTTCTATCTTCATCCCGGACGCTTTGCGGAGAGCGGTCTGCTGACGGCGGACGAAATGCTGCGTCTGCGCACGTGGCTCCTGAGGCGCGGCTACGCCAACGTCAACGGGCTTTACGCCAACCAGATATCACGCGACATGAGCCGGCGCGACCACATCTGGTACACGACATGGTCGGAGCTGCAGTGGTTCCGCGCGTGGCGGCGCATCGGGCGCGCCGACCTTGCGGCGCAGACGCTGGACGCCTGCCTCAAGTATGCGCTCACTGACGAGCTGTACGTAGGCGAGCGCTACCACGACGCGAATCCGTGGTACTATCCGTGGAGCCCCAACGCCTCAGGTTCGGGACGCATAGTCATGATGCTGCTTGAACGGCAAACACTTCTAAGCAAAGTTGACTTGGCGGACATGCTCTTGATATAATTGCGTCTGATGAGGACTAAAGGCAAGACCATCAGCGAAATTCTGAGGGATCATAGACGGCAAGTTTGAAGGCAAAGAAGAAATGGTGTGTAAAAGTATTGCATTGTTTGCTGTGTGCGTCGCAGTCTCTGCGCTCGGCGCGGAGGAACTGGATCTTTCGGGCGTGTGGAAGCTGCACGGAGCCGACCAGCGCGAAATGGCGATAGAATGCCCCATTGCCGTTCCTGGCGACGTTCATTCCGCACTCCTTGCGCAGGGGCTCATCCCTGACGTGTTCTACGGCCGCAACGAGGAGAAGACGCTTTGGGTCGCAAGGAGGGAGTGGACTATTTCACGCGACTTCGAGGTTCCCGCCGAGCTTCTTTCGTGCGGCGACGTCATTCTGCGCCTGGAGGACTGCGAGACGTTCTGTCGTGTCAGCGTAAACGGCTCCCCCGTCGGCCGCACCGCCGACCGCTTTCAGCGCTACGACTTTGACGTAAGGCGGTTCCTCAAGCCGGGCAAAAACACGATCAGCGGACTCTTCGAAAGCCCTGTCGCAGTCGCCGACGCCCTTGCCGCAAAGAGGGGCCGTCCATATCCGATGTCCAACGTGCCGTGGGCGAAGAACCAGACGCACATCAGAAAGCCGGCGTGCCACGGCGGCTGGGACTGGGGCCCGGAGGTGGAGGTCATCGGCTTCTGCGGCACAGTGAAGCTTGTCGGCTCGGACAAGCCGCGAATCGACTACGTCCACACAAGACAGACGTTCTCGGACGATCTTTCCCATTGTACGCTCGACGTCTTCGCCGACATGAGCGACGGAACGACGGTGACGAACAGAGTCGAGATCGACAATCCGCCGCTGTGGTGGCCGAACGGCGCTGGCGAACAGAGGTTCTATACCTTCACTGTCGATGTGCGCGGCGAGAAGGTGACGCGGAGGGTCGGGCTGCGCAAGCTTGAGGTCCTGAACGAGAGAAGCGTGTCGAAGGATGGCAAGGGCGAGCTGTCGATGGTTTTCCGCGTGAACAACCGCCGCATATTCGCGAAGGGCGCGAACTGGATTCCGTGCGACGCATACGAGAGCCGCCAGACGGCCGGGAAGTACCGCGACCTGCTTGAAAGCGCGGCAAGGGCCAATATGAACATGATACGCGTCTGGGGCGGCGGCCAGTACGAGCGCGACTGCTTCTACGACATCTGCGACGAGCTCGGGCTTCTTGTCTGGCACGACATGATGTTCTCGTGCGCGGCGTATCCGTTTGACGACGTCATGAAGCGCGACATCGAGCAGGAGCTTTCGCACCAGCTCCGCCGGCTTCGCGACCATGCCTGCATAGCGCTTTGGTGCGGCGACAACGAGTGCCTTGGGGCGATCAAGTGGTTCGAGCCGACGCGAAACGACATTGAGTTCTATCGCGGACAGTGGGTGAAGCGCTCGGAATTCCAGGCGGAGCTTGTCGCGAAGTACGACCCTTCGAGAGTGTACTGGCCCAGCTCGCCGTGCTGCGGGCCGGGCGACTTCGGCAACGCCTGGAAGGACGACTCGAAGGGCGACATGCACAACTGGAACGTCTGGCACAACAACAAGCCGTTCGACGACTACTACAACTTCAGACCCCGGTTCTGCAGCGAGTTCGGCTACCAGAGCTTTCCGTCCATGGAGACGGCGGAGACGTTCGCCGACCGTGCCACGATAGAGTCGCACGGCGAGGACTTCGAATGGCACCAGAAGAACCCCGGCGGAAACCGCAGGATCCGGGAGACCATGGCCCGTTACTTCAAGCCGCCGAAGGACGTGGAATCCGAACTGCTGCTCTCGCAGTTCCAGCACGGGATGGCGATGAAGATGGCATGCGAGGGATGGCGCGCGCAGCGTCCGCGCTGCATGGGCACGTTGTTCTGGCAGCTCAACGACAACTGGCCCGTCGCTTCGTGGAGTTCGATAGAATACGGCGGCAAGTGGAAGCCCGTGCAGCACATGGCGCGGCGTTTCTTCGCGCCTGTCGCTGTTGTGGCCCACCCCGATACGTCGGGCGGCAGGGCGGACCTGTCTCGTGGCAGGGTCTTCGCCCTCAACGACACGGCGGAGACCATTCGCGGCGAACTGGATGTCGAGTACTGGAGCTACGGCGGCGACGTGGCGTCGGCGAAGACCGTAGGCGTGACCGTGCCTCCTGACAGTTCAGAGGCGGTCGCCGACTTCGCTGCGCCATCGGCCGCAGGCGCCGGCGTTCCGACGTTCCTGGTAACGACCTTCAAGACGGCTGGCGGCACGTTCGTGAACGACTGGCATTTCGGCAGGTACCGCGACATGCCGCTTGCGCAGGCGAAGCTGGGGCGTACAGTCAGGCGGACGGGCGACGCCACGTACGAGCTTACGGTGACTGCGGACAGGCCGGCGTTTTTCGTGTGGGCGAACGTCAGGGGTGTGCGCGGCGAATTCGACGACAACTGCCTGACGCTGCTTCCCGGACGTCCGCGAACGCTTGTGTTTACGGCTAAGGAGCCGGTTTTGCCAGATGAGTTCCAGAAGCGCCTGACCGTAGTCAGCCTCGCCGACCTCGCGAAGCGGCCTGCGACCGAAGGCAAATCCAGACCATAAACCTCATGTTAGAGTCGTTCAAGCTCTGATCAGACGGCGACTCGGAGTTGAGGAGGGATGGAATCATTTTCTGTTCATGTTCGCCATCGCGTGTCCCACTTGCGGTGGATGGGCAGGTTATGGTATAATTCGCGGCGTGAACGCCACATTCCATAGCATCGCACGGAGCGCGCGTAGAATGCGCGTAGAGCGCTTGCGCGGAATTTTGCCCCCCCCCCCAATTGCCTGACGGACGCGCTGTAGGCGGCTTCTGCGCCGCGCTGTGCGCGATTCTGGAGGGCGGGCGCCGGGCGGGCCGAATCAAGGGACAGA
>CACYCL010000070.1 GCA_902772905.1 uncultured bacterium
AATGGAAGTAGTGGTTAGTGGTTCATTCGGGAAACTACGGGGACCCTGCGCGATAGCGCCCATGAAGCCAGCCTACGCTAAAGCTTCCGCCTTCGCCATCTGCCTTCGCTGAAGCTACGGCACGATAAAGAGCTACGGCGGACAAGTCGGCTCGGCGAGCCGGAACAAGTAAGGGACTGTCCCCACGCGGCGGCGTTAGGGATGTGTCGCAAGAAACACGGGGCGCGGCGGCGCCGTGACGCGCAAGGAGGGGACATTGTTAAATGGAGGCAATAGGGGCCTTGCGTTTCGCATATGACATGATATTATTCGTGCGATTTGATTGTCATGGGAAATGGCGGGGCGAAAACAGTATGGCTGCTTTCTGTTGCCAAATAGCCAGAGAAATGGCAAGCCGGACTTTCCAATTCCGGCGGGATGTGATACAATGTGCGGTCAGAGGGACAAGGAGGGACATTTCATGAAAGAGAGACTTACATCTGTAATGCGCGAGTTTTACCACGACGGAATTCCTGCTGGAATCGTTCCGCGCGACGTTGAGTATGCTGAAAAGCTGCGAGCATCAACTGTCGTCAAGGGCATGCGTCGTACGGGCAAGACATTTGTCACATACGAGCGTATGAGCCGTCTCGTTTCAGAAGGAATTCCTCTCGGACGAATCATCCATGTCAACTTCGATGATGAACGTCTGTCACATCTGACGCTCGATGATCTGCACCTGATCGGCGAGATTCACGCCGAGCTTCAGCCTGAGTTTGCGGATGACAAGGTCTGGTATTTTTTAGACGAGATTCAGAACGTCAAGGGCTGGGAGTCCTATGCCCGTAGGCTTGTCGATTCGCCAAAAGTCCAGCTTTGCCTAACAGGGTCGTCCTCAAAGATGCTTTCGGAAGAGATGGCAACGCAGATGCGCGGTAGATCGCTGCCTATAGAGGTGTTTCCCCTGTCGTTTTCGGAGTTCCTGCGATTCAACGGGGTGTTCTCCAAGGTCCCGCGTTCGGGCTTCACGGCGCGGGAGAAGGGACTTCTTCGCAAGGCGATGGCGGACTACATGGAAAAGGGGGGATTCCCCGACGTGCAGGACGTATCTGACGGCATGAGGGCGTCGATGCTGCAGGAGTATGTGGACGCCGTTCTGTACCGTGACATCATCGAACGTCATTCCGTGGCGAGTTTTCAATCTCTCAAATATACGCTGGAGTATCTTTTCCACAACTATGCGCGCAAGACATCCACGCGGAGCATATCTGGCGTACTCAAGAATCTTTCTGTTCCGGCGAACCGAGAGAGCGTGGCCGACTATCTCGACTGGTTCAGGGATGCATATCTTGCCTATCCGGTTCCCGTGTTCTCGGATTCGCTTGCGGTCAAGAGGGTGAATCCCGACAAGTACTATCTTATAGACTCCGGTCTCATTCATGCAATGTGCGTGAAGAACGATGCCGAACGCGGGTGGATGCTGGAGAATATCGTGTACATGGCGTTGCGGCGAAACGGCGGAAGAGTCTCATATGTCGTCAACAGGGACGGAACAGAGGTGGATTTCCATGTTCACGACGCTGTTTCGCACGAAGAACGACTCGTTCAGGTGTCGTATGCGATGGCGGACGAGAAGACGTTCCAGCGAGAAATGAAAGCGCTGAAGCTTGCACGTGAGGCAACGGGGATAAGTGACTGCATGATCGTGACATGGGATGACGAGGATGAGTCGGACGGCGTTCGGATCGTGCCCGCGTGGAAATGGCTTCTGCTGTTTTAATGAAATCTGTTCGTCTATCTGCGGTCGCTGTTCATTAACGACAAGCGATACCATGAAAAATCGAGGTGTGTAGCCGGTCGGCTGAAAATTGGAACAAGTAAGGGTCTGCACGCGGCGGCATTTGGGCTGTGGCGCATGAAACGCGGGGCGCGGCGAATCTGCCGCGCCCCGTGCTGTAGGTAGTGCCTGAGCCGTGTCCTGCGTGTTGCCAATCCTTCAGTTCTGCTCCGTTGCATCGGCATAACAAATTTGGTATAATTACGCGCCATGAACACAATGGATGTGACATCAAAGCCGCTTGTGATTCTGCATGGCGATATAAAAAC
>CACYCL010000071.1 GCA_902772905.1 uncultured bacterium
AAGAAACAATGCGCCCAGCTGAGCGCATCATTACTTACATGCCGTCCGTAATCTGAATAGTGGTAGTATTCCTGTAGAACGACGTGTAGCTATGATGCTACACTGCTTTCTCGGCGCATTGGATTTCTCCCCGCCGCGCCACAGCCCCGCCGCAGCGGCTTTCGCCGCGCCGGCAGAACGCCGCGAATTATACCAAATGCTCCGCCGCGCCGTCAAATCGGAAGATTACCGGAATCTCCCCTGTTTTTGACCTGTGGCCGTCGCTGACGCAGGAGCCTTCGAGGTCTTATATATAAGGAACACGCGCGCGTTATATATTGGCGTCGACCTTTCACAAAAGACAATGTCGGCTCGGCGGCAAGGCACCCCGACCCTTGACGGCGCATTCATGCCACCTGCGCCGCGCCTTGCAGGACAAGAACATCGGCATCCGCGACGAGTGCATTTGGAAAATGTTGCATACGGCAACGAGTCCTGAGAGGGCATAATGCTATAATTCCAAAAACCAATCGCGGCGCTGTGCCGTGGCATGGAGACACAACATAGACGATGAGCACGACAGAAAGCAAGATGGATGAGGTAATGGCCTTGAGAGGCGAGATAGATGGAATCGACGACGAGATAGCCCGCCTCTTTCGCAGACGCATGGAAATAGTGGACGGCATTGCGCAGGCAAAGCGCCGACAGGGCGCGGCAGTCAGCGACCCTGCACGTGAACGTGCCACGTTGAGCCGCGTTACGGAGAACATGGACGGCGCCATCGAGAACGGCGCACGGCTTCTGTTCACAACGCTTTTCGGAATCGCAAAGGCTAGGCAGAGGGCAGTGGTGCACGGCGATTCCCCGCTCGTCGCTTCCATATTGGCGGCGGTGAAGAGCGCGTCGCCGTTTCCTTCCCGCGGCATTGTCGCTTGTTCGGGGGCGGAAGGCTCCTACGCGCAGCAGGCAGTATCGGCAATGTTCAAGACTCCCACAATACTTTTCTTCTCTGGGTTCGAAAAGGTATTTGAGGCAGTCGAAAAGGGGCTTTGCCCGTATGGCATGCTGCCAATCGAAAACTCGGCGGCCGGGTCGGTTGCGCAGGTGTATGACCTTATGGTTAAGCACAGGTTCCACATTGTCCGCTCGGTGCGCGTGAAAATAGACCATGTGCTTCTCGGTTGCAACGGCGCCACGCTTGAAGGCGTACGTGAGGTTTCGAGTCATCCGCATGCGCTTGCGCAGTGCGGATCGTTCCTCAAGGCTCATCCGGAAATGGCATCGGTCCCCGGCTCCAACACGGCTGTAGAGGCGGCGGAACTTGCGAAGAGCGGACGCAAGGACAGGGCTGTGATAGCCTCGCGCGCATGCGCCGAGCTGTACGGGCTGGACATACTGGCCGAGAACGTGGCAGATGCGGCGTTCAACGCAACGCGCTTCATCTGCATTGCACGTGACATGGTAGTCACGCCTGACGCCAACAAATTCAGCATCATGCTGAGCTTGCCGCACAGGCCCGGCTCCCTGAACGGAATCATCGCCAAGTTCGCGGCTATAGACGTGAACTTGACCAAGCTAGAGTCTCGCCCGATACCAGGCATGGACTTTGAGTTCCGCTTCACGTTTGAATTCGAGGCCTCGCCGACAGACTCCGGCGTACTTGGCCTTCTGGCGGAGCTTTCGTGCGATCCGGAAATCGAGCGCTTCACGTTCCTCGGCGCGTACGCGTGAAGGCTGCGGCGACGCGGTCAGCCCTGTCGCATGCTTATGCGGTACAGATGCTCCACGATATGCTTGTCGAGCGTGCGTTCGAGGAACGGCATGACCTCGTGACGAACTCGATTCCGCTCGATTGAAACATCGCCGTTTGATGCGTCTTCGCGCCAGCCGACGCCGAATTTCTCAAGGTACGCCTTCAGCTCAGCGTCTCGACAGCCGAGTAGTGGACGCACGAACCTTATGTTGCCCACTTCGCTCGTTTCGCGCATTCCGCAAAGCGATGCGCGTTTGAGCTTCATGAGAAACGTCTCGGCTACGTCGTCCATGTGGTGTCCGGTGGCTATTGCGTCCAGCTTCAGCGATTTCATGCACTTCGCGAAGAATGCGAGGCGGACGCGTCGTGCGGCCATTTCGAGCGACTCGCCATGGTTGCGCACTACCTTTGCGTGTGTTCCCTTGAATGGCACACCGAGACGCCTTGCCACGGCGCGGACGAACCGATACTCCTCTTTCGACTCGGGGCGCAGTCCGTGGTCAACATGCAGCACTACGAATCTCTTCGACGCGTTTCTTCGCGTTCCGCCTTTCGTAAGCAGAAAGGCTAGCGCAACTGAGTCGGACCCGCCGCTTACCGCAAGCCCAATGCGTCCCGAAGGAAGTATGGATCTGTTTATCTTCATGATTCTTTCGTAAGCGCAGTATAGCAAATCGCACGGAGCTACGTCAAGCACGTGCAAATTGTAGGCGTGCGCGCTTCGAAGCGTGTATGTGATGCCCAGCGCGGCTTGTGGGCAGTTGACTTGCATCCAGCAATTTTGGTATACTATGCGGACTCAGCTTTTCGTGGGTGCAGTTACCCACAAGGAAGGCGAGGCACATCTAAGGAAAGAAAAATGGAAAAATACGCAGTGCTCGAGACCGGAGGCAAGCAGACGCTCGTCAAGGTCGGTCAGAGGATCGAGATTGAAAAGATCGCGGTCGAAGCGGGGCAGGATGCTGAGCTGACGACGGTTCTGGCCGTCTCGGACGGCGAGAGCCTCAAGGTCGGCAAGCCCTATGTAGAGGGAGCCAAGGTCGTACTCACGGTCGATGGTGTCATCAAGGGCAAGAAGGTCATCAACTTCAAGGCGAAGCGCCGCAAGGGCAGCCGTCGTCTCGTCGGTCACCGCCAGCAGTTGACCGTTGCCACCGTCAAGGAAATCGCATAACAAAGGGGTATTGAGAAATGGCTACATCAGCATCAGCTCGCAATGGACGTGACTCCAACCCTAAGTACCTTGGCGTCAAGGCATACGATGGCCAGCTTCTGAAGGCTGGTTCGATCATCGTCCGTCAGCGCGGCACGAAGATCCATCCCGGAAAGAATGTAGGCCTCGGTCGTGACTTCACGCTTTTCGCCCTCAGGGACGGCAAGGTGAAGTTCATCAAGGACGGCAAGGTCGTAACGATCGTCGAGGCATAAGTGCTCGGCGGTTTTCAATCCAAAAGGCGCACGAAAAATACCCCCTTGCGGGGAGTGTGCGCTTTTTGGTATAATACACGCTCATTCGACCACTCTCAAAAAGAGTAAACAAAAACATGAAAGTACGTAGTTCCGTTCGTCGCATCTGCGAGAGCTGCCGCATCATACGCCGCAAGGGCGTGGTGCGCGTGATCTGCACAAACCCGCGTCACAAGCAGTGCCAGGGTTAAGAAAGAAGGTAGAAAACACATGCCTAGACTGATGGGTGTGGATATCCCGGGGAAGAAGCACATCCGCTTTGCCCTCCGCTATATCCATGGTATTGGGCCCAAGCGCGCCGATGACGTGCTTGAGGCGGTGAAGGTCGATCCGATGAAGAAGGCGGACGACGTTACTCAAGACGAAATCCACGCGATTTCGACGTACATTCAGGAGCATTTCCGTGTGGAGGGCGACCTCCGCCGCGAGGTGAGCCAGAATATCCGCCGTCTCATACAGATTGGCTCCTATCGTGGTCTTCGCCACAAGAAGGGCCTTCCAGTGCGCGGCCAGCGCACGAAGACCAATGCACGTACCCGCAAGGGCGGCAAGCGCGTCTCCATCGCGATGCCGAAGCAGGCCGGTCGATAAAATCGGAGATTTGAAATCATGAGCGAAGAAACCAAGAAAGAGGCGGCGCCAGTCGAGGCGCCAGCTGCAGCTCCCGTCGCCGAAGGCGCCGAGGGCGAGCCCGCAGCGAAGGCCAAGAAGAGCGGCAAGTCGATTCCTGCGGGAATCGCGTTCATCCGTTCCACATTCAACAACACTCAGGTCTCGATTGCAGATGCGCGCGGCGGCGTGATCAGCTGGAGTTCGGCTGGCAAGGCGGGCTTCAAGGGCAGCCGCAAGTCCACGGCGTTCGCGGCAACGATGGTCGCGCAGGATGCTGCCCGCGTGGCCGTTGCCAAGGGCATGCACGAGTGCGAGGTTAGGATGCAGGGCGCCGGAGCCGGTCGCGAGAGTGCCGTCCGTGCAATTCAGGCGGCAGGCATCCGTGTCACGCAGATTACAGATACCACGCCGGTTCCGCACAACGGTTGCCGTGCCCGCAAGCGCAGGAGGGTCTAATTATGGGTCGTTATACAGGTCCTAGAAGCAAAATTTCACGCCGTTTCGGCGAGCCGATCTTCGGCCCCGACAAGGTTCTCGACAACAGGCCGAATCCGCCTGGACAGCATGGTCCCAACAAGCGTCGCGGCAAGAAGATGTCCGAATATGGCATCCAGCTGCGCGAGAAGCAGAAAGCCAAGGCCATCTACGGCATGCGCGAGAAGCAGTTCCGTCTCTTCTTCAAGCGCGCGAAGGCGAAGGAAGGTGTCACGGGTGACGAGTTGCTTGCGCTTTGCGAGTGCCGTCTCGACAACATCGTGTATCGCCTCGGGCTTTCCCCGACGCGTGCAGGTGCCCGTCAGCTGGTGACGCATCGCCATGTGACCGTCAACGGCCACGTGTGCAATGTGCCGAGCGCAATCGTGCGCCCTGGCGATGTCGTGTCCATGCGGGAGAAGGATCGTGACATGGTTGCCGTTGTCTATTCGCTCAAGCGTCAGGCGTCGGCTCTTGTGAATTGGCTGAGCTGGGATGCCGCGACCATGCAGGGTACGCTTCTGGCTGTTCCGACTAGATCGGAGATACCCGAGAACATCGAGATGCAGCTCATCGTCGAATTCTTCTCGCGTTAATCGTCTCGCACAACTTTAACTAGGGAGGTAAAAATGCCTATCCGTTTGAGCCGTTTCGAGATGCCGCACAATGTACAGGTCATCGACGATGAAAAGACGCCGAAGACCTCTACGTACACTCGCTTTGTCGCGGAGCCTTTCGAAATCGGTTATGCGCGCACGATTGGCAACTCTCTTCGTCGGGTTCTTCTGAGCTCGATTGAGGGGGCGGCTATCGCGTCCGTGAAGATAAAGGGCGTGAGCCATGAATTCTCGACGATAAAGGGTTGCACGGAAGATGTCACGGACATAATCCTCAACCTCAAGCGCGTCGTTCTGAAGACATATGCGCGCGAAGCGCAGGTCATCACGCTGAAAGCCAAGGGGCCGTGCACTGTGACGGCGGGGGACTTTGCGGTCGACAACAACGTCCAGGTTCTCAATCCGAAGCAGGAAATCTGCACCCTTGACATTGACGGCTCCATAGAGATGGAGTGCGAAGTTCGCACGGGGCGCGGCTTTTGCCTGGCAGAAGGCAACAAGAAGCCAGATCAGGAGATTGGTCGCATCGCAATCGATTCCATATTCTCGCCGGTTACACGTGTCAACTTCCTTGTGGAGAACACGCGTGTTGGCCAGCGCACCGACTACGAAAAGTTGGTCATGGACATCTGGACTGATGGCCGAGTCGAGCCCGAGGAAGCGCTAAAGACCGCAGGTGCGGTTCTTCGACGCCACCTCGACGTGTTTGTCGATTACGCGGGAGAGGAAACTCTTGAGTTTGAGGACAGCGGCAAGAAGGATGCCGATGAGCGCGAGCGTCTCAAAAAGCTCCTCAACATGTCTGTCAACGAAATCGAGTTGTCCGTCCGTGCGGCTAACTGCCTTAACAACGCGAACATCTCCACCGTCGGCGAACTTGCCTCGAAGACCGAGGCCGATATGCTCAAGTACCGCAATTTCGGCAAGAAGTCGCTCACGGAAATCAAGGCGAAGCTCATCCAGATGGGCCTTTCGCTTGGGTACAAGTTTGATCCGGACCTCCTCGAGGCCAAGAAGTAAGGAATTCAATCCATGCGTCATCAGAGAGTCATGAAGAAATTTGGGCGCTCCACGAAGCATCGCAAGATGCTCATGAAGAGCCTTGTTACCAATCTAATCATCGCGGAGTCGATCAAGACTACGCTGCCGAAGGCAAAGGAGGCGCGCAAGGACGCCGACAAGATTGTGACGATTGCCAAGAGGGGCGATCTCGCCGCTCGTCGCCTTGCCGCAAGCAGGCTGCTTGAGCCAAAGGCCGTGCAGAAGCTTTTCGACAAGATTGCGCCGGCTATGAAGGATCGCAAAGGTGGCTACACCCGTATCGTCAAGCTCGGCACGCGCCGTGGCGACGCTGCGGAGATGTGCGTACTTCAGTGGGTCATGGCGGCGGAAGCTCCTGCCGAGGCCGCTCCTGCGGCCCCTGCGGCAGAGCCTGCCAAGTAAGTCACAAAACCTCAAAAGGCCAAGACTGAAAGGGGGTGTGTGACAATGGCAATCGTACTCAAGCTGAAGAAGGGCGAGTCCGTCGAACGTGGGCTTAAGCGGCTTAAGAAGGTTCTCGACAAGGAGGGTCTCATCAAGACGCTCCGCGAGGGGCGCTACTTTGAGAAGCCGTGCGTCAAGGCGCGCAAGAAATCGCAGCGCGCTCGCATTCGCAACCGTTCGCGTCGTGGGCGTCTCGAGCTCAACTAACGCATCTGCGTTTGCTGGTGCATCAACAACAGGACCACGCTGACGTCGCGTGGTCTTGTTGTATACTGAAATGTTGCAGCGTGACGAGCATGCACATGGTATATTTTGGTATAATACGCAGACAAAAGATTCGCAACACAACCTCAATAACGAACTGAAATGAAAATAGCACTTCTAGCAGCATATTTCGGCGTCTTGCTTTGGATTGGCTTCAGATGTCGGCGCGGCGCAGGCTCAGTGGACGGTTTTGTCCTTGGCGGCAGATCTGTTGGAGCTTGGCTTACGGCGTTTGCCTACGGCACAAGCTATTTCTCCGCCGTCGTGTTTGTCGGCTATGCCGGTCAGTTTGGCTGGAGGTATGGCATATCTGCGACGTGGGCAGGCATAGGCAATGCCCTGATAGGTTCTCTGCTGGCTTGGGTGGTTTTGGGGCGTCGCACGCGTCTGCTCACGCAGCACCTCGATTCATCGACCATGCCTGAGTTTTTCGGACGTCGCTTTGACTCTAAGGCACTGAAGCTTGTGGCCTCGGCTATCATATTTGTATTCCTTGTTCCATACACAGCGTCGCTTTACAATGGCCTGTCTCGTCTTTTCGGAATGGCATTCTCGATGGACTATTCGGTTTGCATAGTTCTCATGTCTGTGTTGACGGCTGTGTATGTGATTGCTGGTGGTTATCTGGCCACTGCCGTGAATGACTTCATACAGGGACTCATCATGCTTGTTGGTCTTGTGGCTGTCATTGCTGCGGTTCTTGCGTCCAAGGGTGGGTTTATTGCGGCGCTTGACGGTTTGGCGCGGGTTAGTGATCCTGCCGTGGCGACTGCACCGGGCATATTCGCCTCGTTCTTCGGCCCAGACCCGTTGAATCTGCTGTTTGTCGTTATCCTTACTTCTCTTGGAACTTGGGGACTTCCGCAGATGGTGCAGAAATTCTATGCGATCAAGAACGAAGACGCCATAAGGAAGGGCACTGTGATTTCAACGCTCTTTGCGTTTGTCGTCGCCGGTGGCTGCTATTTCCTAGGAGGCTTCGGCCGACTCTTCGGGGACATGCTTAACGTTGGTCCGAATGGAATCCCGCAGGGTGGTTTCGACGCAATCATCCCTGCAATGCTTTCCAATCTTGGTCCGGGACTCATCGCACTTACCGTAGTGCTTGTTCTGTCCGCTTCTATGTCTACGCTCTCGTCGCTCGTCATAACGTCAAGTTCGACGCTCACGAGCGATTTCATCAAGGGCACGTTTGCGCCGCGCATGACGCAGAAGCGCGAGGTGTTCATCATCCGTGTCTTCGTCGTCGTGTTCATAGCGATATCTGCCGTGCTTGCCATTATGCAGCACAAGAGCTCCGTAACGTTCATCGCGCAGCTTATGGGGATATCATGGGGTGCGCTTGCCGGCAGCTTTCTTGCACCGTTCCTGTATTCGTTGTACTGGAAGGGAACGACCAAGGCAGCCTGCTGGGCATCATTCGCATTTGGCTCAGGTCTCATGGTTGTCAATATGCTTTGGCGGCCTATGCTTCCCGAGATTCTGCGTTCGCCAATCAACTCCGGCTCCATTGCAATGCTTGCTGGATTTGTGATCGTTCCGCTCGTGAGCCTTGTGTCGAAAGCGCCTGACCGTCGCTTCACGGACGCACTTTTCGCATGCTACGAACGTACACGTCAGGTGACCGCCAAGAACGATCTGGGCGAGTGAAGCGATATTTTGGTATAATACGATTATCAATCCCTAACATGGAGACAAAATGAAGAAACTTGAAGGCCTCATCGCCGCCGCTCACACGCCGTTCGCGAAGGACGGTTCCGTAAACTACAGCCTCGTCGAGAAACAGGCTAAGACGCTCCTCAAGCAGAAAGTCACTGGGGTGTACGTCTCCGGCACGACTGGCGAGGGAATCTCTTGCTCTGTCACGGAGCGCAAGCAGCTCTTTGACGCCTGGGTCAAGGCTGCGAAGGGCAAGTTGTTCCTGATTGCGCACACCGGGGCGCTCGCCATGCCCGACGCGCAGGAACTCGGCGAGTACGCGGCCAAGTGCGGCATGGACGCCGTGTCGGTCGTTCCCGCCAACTACTTCAAGCCCGGCTCTATCGACGTGCTTGTGGACTACCTGAATGCCGCGCTCGAAGGGTGCCGCAAGTTGCCGTTTTACTATTATCACACCGGCATGAGCGGCATCAACTTCGACATGGAGGCGTTTCTGAAGAAGGCCGACGGCAAGATCAAGAATCTCGCCGGCATCAAGTTCAACTATCCAGACCTCTACATGTATGCCCGCTGCCTCAAGGCCTGCGGCGGCAAGTACGACATAACGTGGGGCATTGACGAGTGGTTTGCAGGCGCGGTGGCAATGGGCGCGAAGAGTGCCATCGGCTCGACCTACAACTACTCTGCGCCAATCTACTACAAGATCGCCGATGCGGTAAAGAAGGGCGATATCGCGAAGGCGACAGCCGGAATGAAGAAGGTTTGCGACATCGTTGACATACTTGTCCAGTACGGCGGCGTCGCGGGCGGTAAGGCCATGATGGCGGTGCACGGCCTCGACATGGGCGACGTGCGCCTGCCGTGCAAGTCGCTCACGGCGGCCGAGAAGGCCGACTGCGTTGCGCGTCTCAAGAAGATTGGCTATCGCTGAGGCGGGGGCAGGCATGGACGCGAAGGAATACTGGGCTAAGTGGGCGGTCAAGTGTCGCGCAGACCTCACCGGCGACATCATGCCATTCTGGCTGAAGCACGGCTGGGATCGCAAGAACGGCGGCGTTTACACTTGCGTTGACCGCGATGGCTCGCTGATGGACTCCACGAAGAGCGGATGGTTTCAGGGGCGCTTCGCGTTCACCTGCTCATATGCGTACAACGCCGTGGCGAAGGAGAAGGAATACCTCGCCGCGGCGAAGTCCACGATTGACTTCATCGAGGCTCACCTCTTCGACAAGCGCGGGAGAGCATACTTCTCGCTCATGGCCGACGGCACTCCGCTCAGGATGCGCCGCTACGTCTTCAGCGAGTGCTTTGCCGCGATAGCCATGAGCGAATACGCCAAGGCGACAGGTTCGAAGGAGTACGCGAAGAAGGCGCTTGCGCTCTTCAAGCGCATAAAGAAGTTCATGGACGACCCGAAGATGATGCCGCCGAAGTTCGAGCCGACGTTTGAGGCGCAGGGGCATTCGCTTACGATGATCCTCATAAACGTCGCGCTGAGGCTGAAGGACGTCTGCGACGACCCGGTGCTTGACGAGCAGATTGCGGAGTCGATCAGGCTTCTCCGGGAGAACTTCGTTCACCCAGAGTTCAAGGCCCTTCTTGAGACGGTCGGGCCGAACGGTGAGTTCATCGATACCATGATCGGCCGCACAATCAATCCGGGCCATGCGATCGAGACGAGCTGGTTCCTGATGGAAGTTGCCGAGAAGGCCGATGACAAGGAACTGCTGAAGCTGGCGCTGACGATTCTCGAATGGTCGCTTGCATGGGGATGGGACAAGAAGTACGGCGGAATAATAAGCTTCCGCGACTGCAGAAACTTCCCGCCGCAGTGCTACGAGCAGGACATGAAGTTCTGGTGGCCGCAGTGCGAAACGCTTATCGCGACCCAGTATGCGTGGAACCTTACGAAGAAGTCCAAGTGGCTCAACTGGCACCGGAAGGTGCGCGAGTGGACGTATGCTCGCATGCCAGACAGGAAATTCGGAGAGTGGTACGGCTACCTGCACAGAGACGGAACGGTGGCACAGCCGGCGAAAGGCAACCTCTTCAAGGGGCCGTTCCACATCCCACGCATGATGGTGAAGTCGATAGAGCTTGCCGAGAAGGCATAGAGTGTTCGGCATAGCGTCGCCAAAATGCCGTCCAAGGCAGGCGCCGCTACGCCGCAGAGAAAATAACAGCGAAAGGAATTTGTATAAATGAAGTTGGTTTGCCATGTCGCGTCAGCCGCGATTCTTGCGTTTGCAGGGTGCACGTGTGATTGCATGCTAGGAGAAAGGGGCGGTGTCGCAATTTCGCCCGACGGGAAGAACGAGATTAGAATTTCCCTGAGTCCACTTGCATACGAAGTCGCGCGTGACGGTGTTGTTGTTGCGGCGAAGACGGCTATCGATGTCACGGTTGACGGCAAGAATCTCGCAGAAGGGGCGAAGCCTGTGTCCGTCGTGCGCAGTGAGATTGGCGGACAGGTGCAGTCACCGATCTACAAGAAGACCTGTGTGGATCTTGCCGCAAACGAGACCTTCGTGGACTTCGGCGACTTCGGCGTTAGACTGGTTGCGCGCAATGACGGCGTTGCCTACCGCCTTGAGCTTAAAAAGGCGGGTGTAGTGTCCAGCGAAACGGCGGACTTGACCATTCCCAATGGCGCACGCTGCTGGTTCAACCGCACCAAGCGCAAGGTACTGGGCACGGAGGAGACGGTGCCAGAGTTTGCGGACGTATCATCGCTTGCGACTGATGTCGAAAAGGCGTTTTACCTCCCGTTCGTCTATTCTCTTGGCGGCAAGACGGTCGCCGTGACGGAATCTGACGTGGTCGACTACCCGATACTCAACTTTGGCGATGTCGAGAAGACCGACGCCGGAACGAAGCTGAAGTCGCTCTTTGCGAAGTATCCAAGGAAAGTCGCCCACGCGGCCAACGGAAAACACTGGCGCCACGAAATCGTTCCGAGTGGCGGACGTTGGGTGGATGTTATTGAACGTGAGGACTTCATCGCGAAGGTCTCGAAGGCTCGTACGCTCCCATGGCGCACATTCGTGCTTGCCGACGCGCCGTCGCAGCTTTGCGAGGCAGATATCGTATGGGCGCTTTCGGCAGCGGCGGACAAGGATGCCGATTTTTCATGGGTTAAGCCCGGCAAGGTCGCATGGGAATGGTGGAACGCCTTCGACAACAAGGGCGACCCAAAAGGCTGCACAACAGAGACGTACGTTCGCTTCATCGACTTCGCGGCCGCGAACGGCGTTGAGTACGTTATATTTGACGAGGGCTGGAGCGCTAAACTCGACATCTGGAAGTACAGCGCCTCCGTTGACGTTCCGTATCTCATCGACTATGCAAACAAGAAGGGCGTTGGCATAATCCTCTGGATGGCGTGGGCGCAGATATACGGCGACGAGGATCGCGTTGCGGAGCACTTTGCAAAGCTGGGGGCGAAGGGCTTCAAGGTGGATTTCATGGATCGCGGTGATGCCGAGATTGCCAACTTCCTCGAAAAGTTTGCAGCTGCCTGCGCGAAGAACAAGATGGTGGTTGACTATCACGGGGTCTATCGTCCGGTCGGTCTCAGCCGCCGCTATCCGAACGTGCTGAACTACGAGGGCATACACGGCCTTGAGTGCATGAAATGGGGCAAAAAGGACAAGGACATGTGCATGAATGACGTTGCCGCCTTCTTCCTGCGCATGACGGCAGGGCCGATGGACTACACGCCAGGCGCAATGGACAATTATCCTATTGGCGACTATCGCGGCAACGGCAGGAACCCTGGTTCAGTCGGAACCCGCTGCCATCAGATGGCGCTTATGGCGCTGTACGAAGCGCCGCTTCAGATGCTTTGCGACGCACCGACCAAATACGAGAAGAACATGGAATGCTTTTCGTTCATGGCAAAGACCCCTGTAGTGTGGGGCGCAACTATTGGTCTAGGCGGCTGCCCGGAGTCGTGCGCGGCGGTTGCCCGCCAGTCCAAGGACGGCTCTTGGTATGTGGCAGGAATCACGAACAGAAAGGCGCGTGATTTTGCATTTGGCACTGAATTCCTCGGCGAGGGCGAGTGGACGCTCGATCTGTTCCGCGATGCTGGCGATGCCGAGACGGATGTTCAGAAATTCATCCATGAAGTGCGCAAGGTCAAGGCAGGAGAAAAAATGTCTGTGCACATGGCTCCTGGCGGCGGTTTCATCGCAAAGTTCGCCAAGAGCGGAGTATGCGGCGACTGAAGAAACTCTACCATGTCGGTGGATGATTTTGGTATAATACGGACATCTTCCACAAGGGAAACAATTTATGAGCGAAAAGAGAGACGATTTCATGGTTTTCTCCGGAACGGCGAATCTGCCGCTCGCGGAGAAGGTTGCCGAGTATCTTGGCAGGCCGCTTAACAGAATCGACATCAAGCATTTTCCTGACGGCGAAACATTTTGCCAAGTCATCGACGGCGTACGCGGGCGCGATGTGTTCGTCATTCAGTCAGGCAGCCCCAACCCCAACCAGGCGTACATGGAGCTCTTCATAATCATGGATGCTCTTAAGCGTGGCAGTGCCGAGCGCATTACAGCCGTCATCCCGTACTATGGCTATGCGCGTCAGGACCGCAAAGACCAGCCGCGCGTTCCGATCACGGCCAGGCTCATCGCGAATCTTCTGCAGAAGGCGGGGGCCAACAGGGTTGTTGCTATGGATCTGCACGCTAACCAGATACAGGGCTTCTTCGACATTCCGCTCGATCACCTCAAGGCCGAGCCAATCATACTAAAGTACATCCGCGACCAGCACTGGGCGAATCCAATCGTCGTGGCGCCAGATACAGGCGGCGCGAAAACTGCATACGGCTATAGCCGCAAGCTGGGCTGCGGTCTGGCGATTGTCGCGAAGCAGCGCACGGGCGATTCTACTGTCGATGCATTCTCGGTCGTTGGTGACGTAAAGGATCATGATGTCATAATGATCGATGACATGACGGCAACCGGTGGTACGCTTTCAGCGGCAGCTAAGATGTGCCGGGAGGATGGTGCAAAGTCGGTGCATGCGTTCGTGTCTCACTTTCCGTTGACGGAGAAGGGTGTAGACCGGCTCATGCACGAGACGGAGTTGGACGAGCTTGTCGTCACTGACACTATTCCTCTTCGCGAGGGGTTCGATCCGTCCAAGCTGCCGTTCAAGCTTACGCGGCTCTCTGTCGCGCCGCTCATTGGCGAAGCGATACGCAGAACCCACAACGACGAATCAATCAACGATCTTTTCAATCACGAATAAGAAAGGCTGTCATGGTTACCTTGGCAATTGGCATTTTTGCCGCAATTGGACTTTACGGCGATGCGCCGGACGAAAAGCACGCATGGGCCGTGCATGACTGGGTGCGCCCGAAACCCGTCAAGGTTGAGCCAGCTCCGTATGTCATGACTGGCGTCCCGTCTGACGCGGTGGTTCTTTTCGACGGAACACGAGAGTCGTTTGAGCGAAACTGGTGCAATGACAAGGGGGGCAAGCCTGGCTGGAGCTATTCAGACGAAGGCTACTTCTATACTGTTCCCGGCTGGAAGAACGGTGGATCGCTATGCACTCGTGAAGAGTTCGGCGACTGCCAGCTCCACATCGAGTATCGCCACGACCCGAACGCAATCCTCTCCGACAAGGGACCGCAGATGCGCGGCAATTCCGGCGTCTTCCTGATGGGCATGAAGAATGGCTTTGAGGTGCAGGTTCTCGAATCATACACAACAAGCCGCGAGGCGCAAGGTAAGCCCGGTTATGTCGATAACTACGCCGATGGCCAGGCGGGCGCTGTATATGCCGAGAATCCGCCCATGGTCAATCCGCAGCGCAAGCCTGGCGAGTGGCAGGTTTACGACATAATCTTTCACCAGCCGGTGTGGAAGGACGGAGTGCTGGCGCATCCAGGCAGCGTCACCGTTCTCTTCAACGGCGTCCTTGTGCAGGATGCATGGGAGATGGAAGGTCTCACGACTCACCGCAAGAGGCGTCCGCTGGAGCAGGTTCCGACGAAGGGGCCGCTCGCTCTTCAGGATCATGGCTGCGTGGTGCAGTTCAAGAACATCTGGTATCGTCCGCTTCCTTCGCGCTGGGACAACTTGACGCATTCAAATATGTCTGCCGATCCTGCGGCCGTGATGGCGCTCCGCCGTGAGACGGCTGCTCGGTTGTTCGCGAAAATCAAGGACCCAGCGCAGGTGTCTGCCGACAATTTGCTTGCGCTCGGTCAGGTTGTGCAGTATGCCTACGAAGGTGAATACAAAGCGGCGTTTGATCGTTGCCTTGAGGCCTATCGCGCTAGAAAGGGCGACGAGGCGGAGGTTAAACGCGTCAACGCTGGGCTTGACGTACTTGTGCGCGCTGGGCTTATTTGCGAGACGTGTCTCGTGAAGTGATTTAGCGTGTCAAATATTTTTGCTCTTGCGTGATGACAGGTAAATTTGATACAATACCAAATCATAAACAAATCAGAAGAGGTGGGTTATCGCACAGTTCACTCGTGTAAACTACAAGATACGCGTTCCGCAGGTTCGCGTTCTTGACTCGCAGGGGCAGATGATCGGCGTCATGGCTACGCGTGAAGCGCAGCGCATGGCGGAGAGTCGTGGTCTTGATCTCGTCGAGATTACGCCTAACGCAATGCCTCCGGTCTGCAAGATAATGGACTACGGAAAGTTCAAGTACGAGGAGTCCATTCGCGCGAAGCAGCAGCGCAAGGCCCAGAAGGCCGCGCAGGTCAAGGAGGTTAAGTTCCATCCTGGAACGGATGTTGGCGATCTTGAGCACAAGCTGCGTCAGATTCGCGCATTTCTGGATGAAGGCAACAAAGTTCGCCTTTCGCTTCAGTTCCGTGGCCGCGAAAATGCTCATAGGGACATAGGCGAGGACAAGATTGCCGAGGTGCTTGAAATGCTTCAGGGCGCGTGCCACGTGGAGCAGGCTCCAAAGACTGACGGGAGAATCCATTTCTGTCTCATTGGACCGCCGCGCAAGAACAGCCCCAAGTCGCAGCAGCAACAGCAGCGTGACGGAGTTTCAGGCGGAATCAAGATATCGGTCAGCTGACCGGCGGGGCGTCATGTCCAGATTTAGGTTGAGGGGGAAAAGGCGCCGTCCGCGTTCGCTTAGGCCGGACAGGATTCCGTTGCGGTCCGTTGTGCCCAATCTGGTCACATCGCTCGCGGCGTGCGCTGGCATAACGTCCATATCGCTTTCGTCGGAAGGGCGCTTTATGGAGGCGCTGTGGGCATTGCTTGTTGCCTGCATCTGCGATGGCATGGATGGTCGCATAGCGCGTCTTCTGAATGCCAGCTCGAAGCTTGGAGCGGAGCTTGACTCTCTTGCCGACTTCGTGAACTTCGGTGTTGCTCCGGCGATGTTCATGTATTTCTGGATGACTGGGGGGCCAGATCACACTCTTGCTGACGGCACCGTTGTGGCGCGGCCGTTCATCCGCCTTGTGCTCGGCTGTGCGCTGTACTACGCCATGTGTGACTGCTTTAGGCTTGCGCGTTTCAACACTATGCTTGAGCAGGAGACGGCTCCGTACTGGAAGCACTTCTTCACTGGCGTCCCGGCGCCAGGCGGCTGCTGGATGGTGCTTACGCCGGCTATCATTTCCCTTGCGCTTGACGCGAAGGGAGGGTATCCGGCGTTGGCGAAGTTTCTGCAGAACCCGTGGACAGGCATCTTCATGCTATTGTTTGTTGGTTCGCTGATGGCATCGCGGCTGCCCACAATATCGCTGAAGCATCTGCACATATCGAAGGGAGCCATGCCGTTTGTGCTGGCTGGGCTGTTGCTTACTGTGGCTTTGCTTGTATCGAACTTTTGGCTTACAGTAGGTTTCGTTGGCGTAGGCTACGTGTTCACGGTGCCAGTCAGCGCCTGGTTCTTCGCGAAAGCCAAGGCGCGTTATCTCTCTGACCTGTCGGTCTGACGGCGGTTGCCACGCTCCCAGCTCGTCAGGCGGTCGTAGGCGTACGCTTCCATGTCGCAGAGGGTCCCATGGAGCCATGGCCGCAACGTCCTCGTTCACGAGCGCATGGTTGACGTAGTCCGGATCCTTTGAGCATTTCTTTGCCCACGGATATTTGTGTGCGAAGCCGCCGACATCGTGATCGCCTAGATGGAAGAGCTGGGCAATCGGCTCGCCGTCGCTGCGCCGCCCGCCGGGAAATACCCTGTTCCATATTTCCGCCGCGTACTCAAGCTCGGCGACAAGTCCGCAGTCTGCAATGTCGCCGCAGAGCAACACTGCATCCGCCTTTTTCGCGTCACAGTATCGAAGGGCCTTCTCGAAGAGTACATCGCCATGTCAGTGCTTGTCGTTCGCGGTCAGCAGATGCACGTCGGCAAGGACGCCGACCCTGAGGCGCGTTGCGTCCTTGTCGCTTTTCCCGACAGAGCAACCGGCAGCGACCGCAAAAGCGGCTGACGTTGCAGTGCCGAAGAATGCCCTGCGCGTCATGTTGGCGCTCATGCCTGCGCTTTTTCGTTGATGACAGCGCCGACCTGATCGATTGCCTCAAGGTTCTTCTTCTCCCACTCTGGAAGCGTGAAGAACCATGGCGCCATCATGAAGCCTTTCAGCCTCTCCGGCGAGCAAACCTTGCGGCAGTGCGCAACGGTGCCGGCGAAGTTGGTGTCGTAGCTCCAGTTGGAGCCTGTCGGCACCTGGTCGAAGCCTGCCTTGTCGAGATCCTCGTATGCCTTGACGTATGGGATGGACTTCTCCTTGCCCTTCGCCTTGAGCGCCTCCACGTCGAATTCCGAGCCGTAGTACCAATTGCTCTGCAATACGCTCTTGGGCATTCGCTTGTAGAAGAGATCGGGATGATGCCACACGTAGTCGCTCCATATCCACGGGCGCATGCCGGTCTTCTCCGTCTCCTTCACGAACCAGAGGAAGTCGTGCCACCACAGATCGCCCTGCCGCACAACGCAGAATTTGTACTTGCGCTGGTGCGCGACCGTCTCCTCGTCGTATCCGAGGTGCAGGAAGCGCGGGTGGTCGAATATCTCGTAGACGTCGTGGATGAGGTCTGCGCAGACCTGATAGTACGTCTTTGTGGAAAGCATGCGCTCGTACTTCTTTAGCCAAACGTCGTGCGCGGCGGAGAAGTTCATCTTCGGGATTGGCTCCAGCCCCATTGCGCGCAGACGCGCCAGTTCTTTGCGGAAACGGTCAATCTCCCAGCTGCCGTTTACCCAGAGTTCGGGATGGCTTGGGTATTTGATGGCCTCGCCGAGGTCGATGATCACCATGTTCATGCCGACCTTGACCATGCGGTCAGTGAGCGCGCGCCACACCTTCTCGTCGAATCTCACGTGGTCGGACTGGCACACGAGACTGAGCTGGTCTCCCTTGTATGGTCCCCATGACGAAACAGGCTGGTCGCTCCACATGTTTGTGCCCATGTGGAAGAGCGCCGCCCAGATTTGATCGTCGTTCTTCTTTGCGACTCCCGTGGTGCCGCAGCCGAAAAGCCCGGCAGCCGCAGAAAGCGTTGAGAGTTTCATGAATTCGCGTCTATTCATCTATCGTATTCCTTTTTGATTGTTGTTGCTGATGGGTGGCTGCGCATTTTGTCGCAGAAGGCGAACGGCGGGCATGTGTAACCGCGCCATGTTCCGTCATAAAGCCTTTCAACCTGCTTTTCGGCATGGTAGAGCGTTGTAAGCTCCGCGTAGGCTGCAAGCGTCTCGGGTGTAAGCTCGTTGCGAGAGGCGTATGCCGAGGCGTCGATTTTCGCGCGCAGGTAAATCTGACGCCAGCGCCATGCGCGGCGCATCCGAGGCAAGATGGCGGCGTCGATCCTGTCGGCGAGAGCTGCGGCATCCTTGGCTACGGCTGTGCGCCTTGAGAATTCCTTCTGGTCTTCAGGACTGTCGCCTCCGCCATTGGCCACATACGTCGCAAAACGGTGGCTCTTGCGACCGTTGCCCTTGCCGTGCTTCGTCTCGTAGATGTCCTCTAGCATTTCGCACAGGCGCACGAAGTCTGCTGGATTGCACCCTGGCATCTCCCATTTTGCATAGTCGGCGACGATGTCGTTGCCATGCCGTGATGGATCGATGTACAGTCCGTTCACTATGATCTTGTTCAGGTCTTCGTATATGCCCTCCGAATATAGCATGAAGCCCTGCACCGAGTTCTCGCATACACGGAATATGCGCTCGAAACGCGCTGGAAGGGGATTGGCCCCTGTTCCGCCCCAAGGGAACCTGCCCCACATGCTGATTTCGGGGAACGTCACGATTGGTATTCCCTTCGGAACGGGATGCTCAAGAGGATATTTGGGGAATTCTCCGGGAGAGTCAACTAGGATCATGTCAATCCAATCCTGGTTTTCCAGATAGCGGTAGAAGCCCGGCCAGTCATCCTTCCTGAAGAGCCATGTAGATACGAGGTGTTTAGCATCGGGATAAACGGCCTTGTTCATCTTTGCCATGCGCTCTATGAGCCGCACATACCCGTTGCCGCCCCACGGCGCGCACAACTCGCAGGCGCAGCCGCCCTCGTCGAAGGGCCAGTAGAGAAGGCCCATGACCGGTATGCTTCGCGAACGGTCGAGCGTTTTCTGCCTGAGGTCAAGGAGGTAGTCGAGTGCGCCAGGCTTGGCGGGGCACACGTTGTACTGCGTTGCGCCGCGTGGCTTCTTGTCCGGAACGGCATGGAATTCTGCTGGCATGTTCTCGGGTGCGCAGTTGTCGCCGCCGAACGTAAGCAGGTCAACGTCCAGCGCCTTCATTAGTTCACCGAACGCGATGGATTCAGCGTCGAATACGGCGCGTTCTCCGGCAGTGGACCATACCATGTCCACTGCGGGATAGTCGAGATGGATTTGAAAGCCGTTTATGCCCCATAGCGCAAGGTCTTCGACATAGCGCAGCAGTTCGTCGGCACCGGCCTTGAGGTACCAGTTGTTGAAGTGCCGCGCCATGTAGGCAATGCGTATCTTTTTCTGCGGGGCAAATCTGTATGTGCCGTCGGGAAGGGAGAAGGTGTTCTCTCCGTAGCGAATCGCGCGCAGAAGGGTTCCGGCGCCGAACACCAGGGCGCGGAAGCGTCCGCCGCGCACCGTTGCCTTGCCGTCGGCCACTGTCACCTCTGCGTCGTCGCCAGACAGCGCGTCGTCGATCTTGAACTTGACCGAAAGCGTCTGTGCCGCATTGGAAGGGGGTGTGCGCGCCCATGCCCGCGAAAGCAGCATCTCGCGCAGGAACTGTCGCTCCGTGGGAAGTTCGGATACGTCTGCGATTATTCTCGAATAATCCGCCGCACATGAAAGCGTGACGGATATGGAGGCGATGAACAATGCGAGTTTCATTTTACTTACCTGTGGCGAGTTCTTTGAGCTGCTTGACCTGCGCGGCCACCAGTGCGTCGCCCGTTGGCGCGGAGAAGCGCGAGGAAAGCCCCTCGTAGCCGCCCTCGCTGTGTGCCTTGGTGGATGGTATGTAGCCCTCGCTGCCGTTGGTGAGGCAGGTAACCATCGTCATGCGGAACGGAGACTGCGCCTTTATGTCGCGCCCGATGTCCACGAACGGCTCGCACGGCAGGCCAGCGAACGCAATCGCGTCGCCGATTGCGACGGACGAGACGAGCACGTCGAAGTGGTCAGGCCCGTTCTTCAGCTCGCGTACGCGTGAGCTCTTGCCGGTCAGCGTCTTGATCTCCATGTGACCGAGCGGAATTTCCTTCTCGCGCCCGGCGTCGAACAGCTCCACCCACTTCAGCTCGTCGGCAGTCGGCACGTTCGCAGGCATGGAATGAGCCGCGACTACGCCGCGCACGGCACCGGCCGGAACCTCCTCGCATAGATCCCATATAGACATTGCAGTGCCTGCAACCCTGCGCCCCATGTACTCGGCGATGGCCGTGCGCCTGCCGTTGCTGCGCGCCGCGTACAGCGTATCGCGGGCGGGTTCCGGCATGTATTTGTGGTGGTTCACGTCGCCCTGCGCCCCGTTGAGGAACAGGCACTTCACTCCGCCGCCTATGCCGTTCTCGAAGGTCTTGCGCACAACGCCAGGCCAGTCGGCGGAATACTTGGTGCCGCCGATAGTGTCGGGGTGCGTTCCGAAGTTCACTATGGCTATGTCGGGCGCGCCGTCGCGCTTGAAGCGAACCACCTGCAGCGACTCGTCGGGCGCGCCGAGCGGATGGTCTACGTCGGGGTTCTTCATGCCCGGATTCGTGCGCACGGAGCCGTCCTTCATCCTGTAGCGGCGGATGAACGAGACATCCTTGCACTCGGTTCTGCCTATGGCGATCTTCGCTGGCGCCATATCTGCAATGGCGAATCGCCCTGCGTCCGCGAGCTTGGCCATGCGCACGTCGGCGAAGACGCGGACGAGCCTGTTCTGCTCCTTCGTGTAGTATTTTCGCGGCCAGTCGGTTGCGCCGGTGTGCGTGTGCGTGGCATGTACGTATATGCGGTCACGCGGAACTCCAGTTGCCTTGGTGATCAACGGGAACGCCTTTTCGAAGAACGGGTTGGTCAGGTGCAGGTCATCGACCGAGTATATCAGCGCTGTGTTTGAGCCGTCGGATACGGCGACGCACTCGATGACCAGCGGATCCAGCACTCCGTCCGCAATGCGCATGTTGAAGTAGCCTGGAATCGGAATGCCGAGCGGTGGCGTTACGTCCAGCCGAGAGAACCCGGCCTTGAACTCGGCGTGAAGGGCAAGGCACGCGCTTAGAACGGCCACGGACATTATTATCTTGCTTCGTCTCATTTAATCGTCTTTCCTTTGTCTGAAATTGTCGCGCCAATCAGCGGACGATGATTCTGGCGCCTGGGCCTTTTGCGGTAAGGTCGCCCAGCCCTGCCGTCTCAATCGTCGCGCCTGTGCCGAAAGCAAGCGCAGCACCTGTCAGCGTCACCGTGTCGTCCTTGGCCACGTTGGATACGATCTTCGTAATCTTGTCGCCGTCGTATGTGAACTCCACTACGCCATCGCCAATGCTGGTGTCGCCAGCCGCGTATGTCAGCGTCTGGTCTGCGGCAAAAATCGGCAGAGCCGCAATTGTGGCACCAAGCGAAAGAAGCGATTTACGTGGTGAAACATTATGACACGATGTTTTCATTGGTAACAGTCCCTTCTGTTGCGTTGCATGATAGCAAAAACCCGCCTCCCAAGTCAAGTGCGCGGATTCAAAAGGCGCAATGCGAACCCTTCCTAGGCAACCACTCCGCCTATAGATAGGCAAACACTCCACTTATGAAGCGGGCCCCGCCCGTGCGCACATGCCTTTCCCTGCGCACGAAAACTGGTTCAGAGACAACGGGTTCAACTTGCAGATTAGGGGGTAGCCAATGCGGATGGCAGGAATAGCATTGATGACTTTTAGAGCGAAAGATCGACCCATATAGTCGACACTGAAGTGGCTGCGAAAGGTTGGCTCCGAGCTGTTCCGCACGAAAGCGCAACAGGCTTCAGCGGCAGCGTGAAGAACCAGAGCTGCTCGGAAGGGAAGGGTCACGTGACCCTCATGTCAAGGTGACCTTCGAGGCAAGGGTCAGATACACAAAAATATAATACACGAAAAATGAGTGTCGATAATAGCGAGGTTCGTCCGTCGTCATCTCTTCAGAATGCGTCTGAAGGGGTGAATGCGTCGGAAACGCAGTTGAAATTCACGCCGCTTCATGCAGAGGCGGCGGAGAAGT
>CACYCL010000072.1 GCA_902772905.1 uncultured bacterium
GGGCGACACTTTCGTAATCCTCGACCCACGCCTCCGCCTCGAGAACCTCGCCGAAGTGCAGCAGCAGGTCGTCGCCCTCCTTTCCGGCACGAAGACGCTTGGCGAGGTCGCCGACGAAGGGGAGGAAGGCGGCGAGGGCCAGGAAGACGGCGGAAGCCAGGAAAGCTCAGGGGGCTGAAGGCACCGAGTGGCGCGGCGGCCTGGGCACGTCTGCCGTGTCGACCGGGAACCGCACCGTCCACGGCCCGTGGGCGCGCCAGCACGCCCGAACGCTCTCCACCGTGGGATCCACGTAGATCGGCGTCGCCTGGTGGCGAAACCAGGTGTCTTGCCGCTTGGCGAGCTGGCAGGTGCGCGTCAGAATCTTCGCCCTGTCGTCGCCCTCGCGGTAGCCGATGGCGAGCGCCGCCGTGCGCGACCAGGCGGGATACGCCGCGTGCAGGCGGCGCTTCTCTTCCTCCAGCCCCGACATGAACATGCCGTCAAGGCGGGCGGCGATGCGCTCGCGGACGACGGCGCGGTCGATGCGGATTACCGGGTATTCCGGCGGCGGCTTCACCCACTCGCGGTCAAGCCCGCGCAGAAGCGCCGAGAAGTAGAGCCCCGTGCCGCCGACTATGACGATCGGCACGTCCTCCGGCACGCCCGCCGCCCACTCGGCCGCCGCGCGCAGCCATGCGCCTGACGAAAACTCGTCGGCGGGCGTGACGACGTCGACGCCGCCCATGTGGAACTCGGCGATCTCCTCGGGCGGCGGCTTGGCCGTGCCGATGTCCATGCCGCGGTAGACGAGCATCGAGTCGGCGCTGAGAATCCACGCGCCCATCTCGCGCGCCAGCGTCGCGGCGATTGCGCTCTTTCCGCTCGCCGTCGGCCCCGCCAGCAGATACGCCCGCCGCTCGCAAGGGCCTTCTTCTCGCGGTGCAGCTTCCGAAAGCGTCGTGACCGTCTCTGCCGATTTTTTCTCCATGCACGTATTATATCAAAATGGGAAGCCGCTTCGCCAATAGTGGATATGTCAAATGCAGAAGCATCTTGCAGACGCAAGTCTTCAAGGAAATCAGCCTTGCCCACATCGGCAAAGATTCCCCTGAGGCGCTTTATCCCTTCTATCATGTGCAAAAGCCTCTGCACGTTTCTGTCAACACGATCAATCACAGCTCCATCATCTCCTTTTTTACGTTGTAGGCAAAGCACGGGCTGCGGTCAAGTGCGGTGGCGTTGATCAAATCGACTTTCCTGCCAACTTCGTTGGACATTTCACTCTCAAAGTCAAACAGTTAAAAAAAAACTAATGCCGTCATTGAACTTCACCAGAAAATCCACGTCGCTGTCGGGGCGCTCCTCCCTGCGGGCGCACGAGCCGAAGACCCAAAGCTTTTCGGCCTTGTGCCTCCTCGCGATAGCGTATATCTCGTCCCGCTTCGCGCGTATCTCGTCTAACACGCACATATTTGCAATGTCAACATTATACCATATTTGCACCTTAAATTGTTGGCAAATCCTAAATTCTAATTCACCGCGGGTGTACCGAGACTTTTATGCACGAAAACGCGATTTGTCAGCATCGCCGCGATTCCACATAGACTGTTTCATATGTGCCGACAGATTAGATTTGCGCTGCGCGCGACACGAATATCCACGAATAAGCCAATTGCAAACCCTCTTCCCAAGGTTCGTTTTTTCAGACAGGATTTACAAGATTCTTGCAGTGTGCAAGTGTTTTTGGAGATTTCATAATCCTGATAATCCTGTAAATCTTGTCCAAAAGAAGTGTTTCCGTGCAGCCTGCGAAGCAGGCGCATTCGTGCTCGCGCGTCAGCGCCAAACATACCGGCATATGCAGTACAGAGGCTATCGCCTCTGCATAAATATCTCGTTGCACCCCGATTCGCGTAACGTCAGTCGCATTATCGCTCTTTCGAGTCGCGTCAATCAAGCGGAATGATCTGGAGGTCGTCGGGAACGATGATGTTGCCTGTGCACATGTTGTCGCACAGCGTCGCAAGCGCGTTTCAGGTGCCGAGCATGGTTATTCTATTGCCGTCCATCCGGGTCGTTTCGCGGCGAGTTTGATGATTGACAGGATTGAGAGTTTGAAGTTCCGCACCTCGACGTCTCTACGCGAGCATTCTCAATTCTGTCAATTCTGTAAATCATGTGTCTCAAATCTGTCAATTCTGTAAATCATGTGTCTCAAAACGATGTTACAGTCACGGCGGTTGTTGCGATGTTCCAATGCCGGGAGGTGCGCGAGTGCGTTCCACGGCGAATGACAAGAAACAACCCAAGGAGAAATCCGATGAAAGAAAAACTCAAATCACTCGGCAAGTCGCTTCTACAGGCGCTTGCCTCCGGCCTTGTCGCGTGGCTCGCCACCGTCACAGCCGGATGCACCACCGTCATCGTCCCCAACGACGATGCGGAGACCTCTGCTGTCACCGTGACGGGCGCGTTCCCGTTCGGCGTGCAGTTCAACACAGGAAAATAAACTAGAAAGGAACACAACAATGAACACGAAACCATCAATGAAATACCGCGTCGTGCAGGGCCGCAACCCCCGCACGGGCGGCACAATCCAACGTCCGCAGATAGTGGAGCGCGAGACGTACTACCTCGACCAGGTCGTGGAGTACGCCCTCAACGCGGGCTACGTTCGCGGACAGTTCCACGATATGCGCGGCGCGCTCAACGGCTTTATCGAGGCCATTCAGCAGCTGGGCAGGGACGGCAAGGCCGTGAACCTCAACAACTGGCTCCGCGTCCACGCCGAACTAACCGGACAGGTCGGCGAGACGCGCCAGCTCACGTCCGCCAACGAACTGCATGTCGCCATCACCGCGCTTCAGGACCTGAAGAGCGACTGGACGAAGTTCAGCTGGACGAACGTCGAGGACTCTGGCGTGATCCCGAAGATCGACACCATCCTCTCGCCGGGCGGCAAGTCCTGGGAGATTGTGAAGACCAAGGGCATTCTCGTCACCGGCCGCAATCTCTTCTTCGACGCAACCAAGGGCGACACCGCGACCATATCGTGGGGCGAGGGCGAGTCTGCGCAGACCATCACCATCGCGCCGACCGAAAGCGACTACTCGCACATGCTCTTCGCATGGCCGACGGCGCTTGCGGAAGTCGTGGCGGGGACCAAGCTGACCTTCTCCTTTCGCACCTGCGCAGGGATCGAAGGCGGCGCCGTTTACCCCATGACTAAGGTCGCAACGCTCGTCGCGGCCTCGTAAGCCGATAATGTCTCGCGCAGAGGCGCAGAGTTTTTAGACGGGATTAACATGATTTACATGATTACCTATGGCGTTGTTCCTGGCGCCAACAGTCTAAAACTCTCTCTACGTCTCAGCGTCTCTGCGCGAGCATTCTCAATCCTGTAAATTATGTATCTAAAACCAAAAGGAGAACAATCATGACCATTACAAAGACCCTCACCCTCGTCGCCGCGCCAGAGCCGCCGTTCATCGGCACGACAATACGCATTGCCATCCCCGACGGTGCGAACGCCTGGGGAATATACGCCGCCGGTCTCGCGGACGATTCGGAAGCCATCACAATAGACTGGGGCGACGACAGAGAACCCCAGACCGTATCGGGCGGGGTCGAAAAACTCGTCCACACTTATCCATCGGCGGGCGAATACACCATTCGCGTCTCTGACGATGCCTCTTACGTCTCGGTCTCCGGTGACATCGAATCCGCAGGAGTGTTCTACAGTGACTATGCGCCGATGGTGCGGAGCATCGTCCACAACGGAACGCGCCTCGCCATCCTCCAGGCGTTTTCGGGCTGGAACTGCGCCGCGCTTGAACGTGTCGAATATCCGGCGGTCGTTTCCATCACGGGGCGCCCCGCAATGGCGCCGTTCAAGGACTGCTCCGCACTCACGGAGATACACTTTGGCGCGGCAAACGAGACCACGATACGCAACATTTCAGTTTTCAAGGCGTACCCGAACCTCCTTGCGCCAAACGCCACGGCGTACTTCGACCTCTGACGCGGCACATCCGCCGCTCTGCACATCCATGCACAGCGGCGGCATTTCCTCTCTCGCAATCCCCCACTCCCATTGCACCACCTCGCCACCCTTCCAAAGTGGGCTACCAGGAACTAACCGTTCCGCAGGGAAGTTCTATGAGGACTTCCACGTTCCGTGCCATTTCTGGTGATTACAAGGTTTCTGACATTAAAGTTTCTGGTGCACCTGGTGGCGGCAATGACACTGCCCAACTTATGAATGCTGACGGCACTTGGGGAACAACCTATACATATCTGACGGAAGATGAAATGGGCGTACCAGATGGTTGGTATAAAGATGGATTCGGTGATGAAGCCGTTACCGATGAGGATGTGATAATGAAAGGACAGGCATTTATTATCTCATCTCCTGCTGAGTTCACGCTGACCGTATCTGGTGTTGTTGAAGCTGGTATTGTTTCAGTTGATGTCCCTACGGGCTGGAGCATCATTGGCAACCCTACACCAGTGGCTGTTAAAATCTCGGACATAATAATGACTGGAGCTGCTGGCGGCGGAAATGATACTGCACAGAAGATGCAGGCAAGTGGCAAGTGGGGGCAGATGTACACGTATCTCACTGAAGACGAAATGGGTGTTGCTGATGGATGGTATCGCGCCGGTTTTGGCGACGAAGCTGTAACGGACGAAGACACACTCGAACCTGGCGAATCCATGATTTTCTCATCTGTAAATTCTGCTGTGCTAAAATTCCCAGCGGTTCTATGATTTTTGTGTCGTGCATAGTGTGCGGCGCTATAAACAAGGAAAAACAAAATGAAAAAACTACTGACAATGCTAGCGGCGATAGTTGTTGCCACTATTTCACAGGCAGCGACGGTCAATTGGCAGGTTCTCAATGTGCAAAGTTCATCCGACACCGCAGTAGCGGCTGGTTGGGCTATTCAGGTGTTCTCCAGCACCGTAACATATGACTATGCTAAGGCTGCGGCTGGTGAGATTACCCCCTGGGAAACAGGAGCAACTGTTCTGTCTGGGACGTCATATCGTGCGACAGGAAGCGGTACGCAAGCGAATGGCACTTCCGCAAGTTACTATGCGGTGATTTACGATGCCGCTTCCATCGACAGTGCAAAGAACTACATCGTGTCGGCAGCGGTAGCCGTCACGACAAATGATGCAGGGTCAGACGCTCGACTCTCATTTGGTAATATGAGCGGAACTGGCACGACTAACGCATTCTTGAACTCGTCCTGGACTGCTACAGCCGCCGTCCCAGAGCCGACTTCTGGGCTGTTGATGCTCCTTTGGTATGGCTGGCTTGGCTCTCCGCCGCCGCAGCACCTAATCGGACTAACCCGATAACGAAAGAAGCCGCCCTCGCAAGAGGACGGCTTTCTTTATGCCTTGCGGCTACGGTATATTAGGTGCGTTTGCGCTTTAGAGCGAGACCCGCCATGCCGAGAAGGAGTAGAAGCCCACTCGTCGGCTCTGGGACGGCGGCGGTAGCAGTCCAGGACGAGTTCAGGAACTTGTTGGCGGCAGCGGTTGTACCTGCCATGCTTCCGAATCCAGCTGACACAGGTGAA
>CACYCL010000073.1 GCA_902772905.1 uncultured bacterium
AACTCCTGTTTGTGAGCAACCTTACGGTTAGCTCGGGTTATTGACAGGTTCTGATTGTATCAGAAACCGACCTTCAGGTGTTTAGGCATCTCATTATATCTGTATATGCTTAAGGTAAAAAGGGTCTTGGCTTGAGGGTAGCCTTGACCTGAGGGTAGCCTGACCCTTGCCACGAGGGTCACGTGACCCTCAGACCGCCTCTACGCAGTCGCACGCCCCTCTTGATAGCTTGTTCTGCACGTGGCATTATGCCACACCTAGCAAGTGGAACCGATTTTTCGCTTGTTTCACTTTCGAGAATGCATCCTGCCCAATCACAAAGGGGCTTTTCTTGGCAGGGTAAATAGTATATAATACGCGGCTATGGAAAGGGTAAACATGATGAAGAACACAACTATCGTTATGGCGCTCGCCGCCGCTCTCGCAGGTTGCAGCACCTCGCGTCATCTGGACGGCACGAATCTGCTTCACCTCTCGCATGTCCATCGCGGCGGTGGCAAGCTGGAGCGTCCTGACAATACGCTTGAAACATTCAAGTGGTGCTGGGAGAACGGCTCTGCGCTCGAATGTGACTGTCGCAAGACCAAGGATGGCATTGGCATAATGCTTCACGACAAGACGCTCAAGCGCACCGCGCGTGGCATCTCCGCCGACCTTGCGAAGAAGGATGTGTCCAAGAACGTCACGTGGGCAGAGATAAAGGACGTAGACGTTGGTTCGTACCTGAAGGAGCTGAACCCGGCCGCCGCCGACTTCAGCAACCACCGCATCCCGACCATCGAGGCGACATTTGCCGCGATGAAGGGGCATCCGACCTACCTCTGCTTCGTGGACGAGAAGGGCGCGGGCCCAGAGTACATCGCCCAGAAGGCGCGTGAGGCCGGCGTTCTTGACCAGGTGTATTACACTGGGCAGGACTATTCCAAGGCGCTCGACTGGAATAAGGCCACAAACGGTGGCAAAACGCTGATCTGGATCGGCACATGGCCAAAACCCAAGCACGACGCGAAGGACATCGCGCGGTTCGAGGCTCACTTCGAGAAGAAGATGGATGAAATGCGTGCGAATGGCTTCAAGGGCGTGTCGGCGGTTTCGCTTCACACGTACTATGACCCCAAGGCCGATGAGCAGTTCGTGCCGCGCGTGTCGTATTTGCGCAAGATCATCGACGAGTTCCATGCGCACGGCATCCCTGTGTGCTCCATTCCGTTTGAAGGCGGCGATTCTGAAGATGTGTACTTCAAGCTCTATGAACTTGGCTGCGATGGCTTCTCGACCGACTATCCTAGCGTGATGTTCTCTGTGATTCGCAAGCTCAAGGCCGGAGCGCGCTGATGAAATTGTTTGACGATCCCAAGGTAGACGGGAAGTTCAATAGCATGCAGTGGCGGATGCTCTTCGCCACGATGATAGGCTACACGCTCTTCTATTTCATGCGCAAGAACTTTTCGTTTGCCATGCCCGGTCTGCAGCAGGACTGTGGCATCTCGAAGTCGATGCTCGGCAACTTCCTCTTCTGGGGTGGCATTGTCTACGGGCTGTCTAAGTTCTTGAACGGCATTGTCGGCGACAGGGTCAATCCGCGCAGGATGCTCTGCTTCGGCTTGCTCGCCTGCACACTCGTGAACGTGGCCTTCGGCTTTGCGCCGCAGATTGCCGCGTTCTTCTCGTCGGGCGGCGCGGATGGCGCGTCGTCTGGCTCTCAGGTCGCGGTTCTTGCCTGGACGTTCGGCATACTGCTCGTAGTAAACCAGTTCTTTCAGGGAACTGGCTTTCCGCCGTGCGCGAAGCTGATTGCGTTCTGGGTTCCGCCAAAGGAGCTTGCGACCAAGATGAGCGTATGGAATACTTCGCACTCAATCGGCGGCGGATTGGTCGCGAAGATATGCGGCGTCATCATGGGTCTTGGCGCCATAGGCGCCGCGAACCAGGGCGTCGGAATGTGGCGGTGGTGCTTCTGGGCGATGGCCGTTCTTGGCTTCCTAGGACTTCTGCTCATGCTTGTCTGGCTGCCGGGAACGCCGTCGGAAGAGGGTCTTCCAGACTTGCCAGGAACGGAGAAATGCGCGAACTGCAATGGCGAAAGCGGCAGCAAGGCGGATGGGAACGCGGCGAGCGCATCCAGCGGGCTTTCCGCTTCGCGCATGGTCTTTATGAGCCCTGTCATCTGGATGCTTGGCCTCGTCAACTTTACGATAAACGCCGTGCGCGCGCTTGTCGCCGACTGGGGCCCGACTATGCTTCAGGAGTCGAAAGGGCTTGATCCGAGCGAGACGGGCACGGTGGTGATGCTCTTCGAGTTCGCCGGCATAGCAGGAATGCTCTTCGCGGGCTGGGCGACCGACCGATTGTTCGGCGGGCGCGCGCCTCGCCTGTGCGTGTTCTTGATGCTCCTGACTGCGGTGCTCCTTGCGGCGTTCTGGGTTCTGCCTGCCGGAATCGCTGGCTCGGCTGCGCTCTGCCTCGGTGGGTTCTGTCTATACGGGCCTCAGGCACTCACGGGAGTCACAGCCACGAACTTTGCCACGAAGCGCTTTGCGGGCACGGCCATTGGGTTTATCTCGCTGTTCTCGTATGTTGGCGTCTCCGTCGCGGGAAAGGTGTGCGGCAACCTTGCACAGTCGTCAGGCGGGTGGAGGCTTCCTCTAATCGTAACAGTTGTCACGGCGGCTGTTGGCGCGGTACTGTTTGCGACGCTCTGGCGTGCGCGCGCCGACAACTACAGCTGACGTGAATGTGCCGCTCGTGTTTTTTTGGTATAATAGGAAGTAGTTCATTAAACAGGAGAAGAAGTAAAGATGTCAAAAATTGTTGCAATTGGCTTTGTGGCGTCGACATTGCTTTCGGCGTTGACAGCATCCGCCTACACGGAGACAACCGCGTTGACCGTGAACCATCTGGTCGATCCGGCCAACGTCGGAGCCACGCCGTCGTTTTTCTGGCAGATGAGATCTGATCGCCAGGGAGCCGCGCAATCGGCGTACAGGTTGCGCGTGTTCGAGGGCACGGCAGACGGCAGGGTTGTTTGGGACTCGGGCGAAGTGGCGGATGGCCGTTCTGTCGCCATACGTTATGCTGGAGTTCCGCTCAAGTGCGCCGCGCATTACGTGTGGACCGTGGTCGTCCGCGACGAGAATGGCGCGTGGCTGAAGCCAGCGTCCGCATCGTTCGATACGGGACTCTTCGGCGATGGCGCGTGGGCGGGGTCCAAGTGGATTTCTGTTGTTGGCACAAGCGTCAGCTCGTATCCGACCGGAAGCCACAATTCGAAGACGGTCAAGCAGGAGGCAGAGGACGGGACGAGCTGTTTCGTGAAGAGCGTTTCCAACGGCAAAGTCGTCAAGGAGGCGTGGATCGCCGTGTCGGGCCTCGGCGTGTTTGAGGCGTACGTCAACGGCAAGCCCGTTTCGCGCAAACTAGCCGACGGCACTTGCGCGCGCGACTTCCTGAAGCCTGGGTTCACGCACTTCGCAAAGACGAAGCATTCGTTCGCGTATGACATTACGCATCTCATGAACAAGGGCGCTGCCGATTCCAACATACTCGCCGCGCAGGTCTCAGCCGGATGGTGGCGTGACAAGATCATCAACTTCCGCGGAAAGAAGTCTGCGTTGCGTGCGATGCTGATTCTGCGCCATGCCGACGGCACGGAGACGCGTGTCGGAACCGACGAGACGTGGCGTTCGGCCATTGCGGGTCCGGTCATCCGTGCCGCGATTTTCGACGGCGAAGATTACGACGCCCGCATCAAGAATGGTTGGATGACAGAGGCTTCGCCCGCTGGATTCAAGCCGTCGGAACTGAACACCGAGTTTAATGGCGGGCTGTTCCCGATGGAGGGCTCGGCCATCGGCCTGCGTCGCGACCTTGCGGTCGCTCCTTCTGAAATGTACGTCTGGAAAGGCGTGGAAGGCGCAAGGGAAGGCGAGTTCGGAACGGTTAAGAAGTCTCGCTTCTACAAGGACGGAGACGCGGTTGAGCTGGACGTCGGCGAGACGCTCGTCGTCGATTTCGCCCAGAACGCCGCAGCAATCCCCGAATTCGAGTTCTCCGCGCCCGCCGGAACCACTCTTTCAATGCGTCCCGCCGAGATGCTCAACGACGGCAACGGCGCCAAGAAGCGCGGCTGCGACGGTCCAGAGGGATCGATCTACACTACCAACTACCGTCAGGCCAGGACCACGCTCAACTACACGTTTGCCGGCGAGGGGGTCGAAAGCTATCATCCCGAGTTCACCTTCTTCGGCTACCGATATGTGTCGATCACGGCGACAGGCAAGGTGAAGATCGCAAAGCTGCGCTCGATACCAGTTACTTCGATTGCCAAGTCGATCGAGACTGGCAGCCTCACGACAGGCGTTGCCGACGTGAACAGGCTCATCGCAAACGTGCTTTGGGGCCAGTACTCAAACTACCTGTCGGTTCCGACCGACTGCCCTCAGCGCAATGAGCGCCTTGGCTGGACGGCCGACACGCAGGTGTTTGCGCATGCCGGTTCGTTCAATGCCGACACGTACGGATTCCTCTCGAAGTGGATGCGCGACATGCGCGATACGCAGCACGACGACGGCTCATATACTGGCGTGGCTCCGATTGCGCAGTACGGCGGGAACGGCCACCAGCTCGGCTGGGCCGATGCCGGCGTGATCGTGCCGTATGTGATGTGGAAGCAGTTCGGCGATACGCGTATAATCGACGAGAACTGGGATTCCATGCAGCGTTACCTTGCCCTCGTGGAGAAGATGAAATACGCCTCGCACGAGGCGACTACGCATCAGTGGGCAGATTGGCTCAGCTACGAGAAGTTGGAGTCGTGGAGCGGCGCGGCATATGAGAAGATGCCCGATGGCACCCGTCGCACGCGTCCCGACGCGCTCAAGTACTGGCAGTACCTTGGCTTCTCGTATTGGCTGTGGGACGCGCGCATGATGGCGGAGATGGCCGTTGCCACAGGGCGTTCGGAAGCCGCGGCGTCCTATCGCGCCATGGCTGACCGCGTTCTAAAGGCCCTGCGCGAGAGATATGTCGCCGGGGACGGCATGCTCATCGAGCTTTTCCGCGACATGCAGACGCCGGCATTGTTCGCCCTCAAGCTCGGCATACTTGAGAAGCCGGAGGCGATTGCGGCCACGAAGGCCGCGCTGCTGAAGAACATCAAGGATCATGGCGACTGCCTGCAGACCGGCTTCCTCGGCACGTCCATTCTCATGGACACCATAACGTACGACGTTGGCGCGCCGGATGTCGCGTATACGCTCCTTCTTCAGCACAAGAATCCGTCGTGGCTCTATTCAGTGGACCAGGGCGCGACGACGATTTGGGAGCGTTGGAACTCGTACACGAAGAAGGACGGGTTCGGCAATGCCGGCATGAACTCGTTCAACCACTATGCATACGGAGCGGTGCTCTCGTGGATGTACGGCACGATGGCCGGCATCCGCGCTGATGCTGACGGTGGATTCAGGCACTTCATGCTTGCTCCGATACCAGACCGCCGAATGGGACGCGTCGATGCATCCTTCCGTTCGCCATACGGCGAGATCAAGAGCGCATGGCGCTACGACGGCGACAAGTGGATCTGGAAATTCACGATTCCGGCGAACACGACTGCCACTGTGCGTGCGCCTGGCGCGGAGCCAAAGGAGTACGTTGCCGGAACGTATGAGGTTGTTGGCCGCTGACGCCAACGTGCGATAGGGGTGCGCGATGACGGGCTCTCGTTCGTCATGGTCCGGGCAGGCCGCGTTTGTGCTGGCTGCGGCGGCGTCTGCCGTCGGGCTGGGCAACCTGTGGCGCTTCCCCTATCTTGCCGCCAAGTACGGCGGAGGCGTGTTCATCGCGGTGTATCTGCTCCTGTCGCTGACGCTTGGCGTTACGCTTCTCGTCACGGAAATCGCGCTCGGACGTTATGCGCGGCAGAGCCAGCTGACTGCGTTTCGTGCACTGGGCCATCCGTGCTGGGGTTTTCTGGGCGTTATGGCAACCGTAGTCCCGCTTTTCATACTGCCGTACTACAACGTGATCGGCGGATGGGTCGTTCGCTACTTCGTCGCGTACGCGAAGCTGCTTCTTGGCTGTTCTGCTGAGCTGGGCGATCCGCAGGTGCTCTTCTCGTCGTTTATTGCAGCGCCTTGGGATCCATTCGTCTGCATGGCGGTCTTCACGGTTGCCTCGCTTGCTGTCATAGCGGTTGGAGTTAAGAACGGAATTGAGAAGGCCAACCTCATAATGATGCCTGTCCTGCTATTGATGGCATTTGGGCTTGCCGTGTATGTGGCCCTGCTGCCAGGTGCCGGCGAGGGCATACGGTACTATCTCGTGCCTGACTTCTCGTCTTGCGGAAACGTCGGCAAGGTTGTGCTGGGTGCGATGGGCCAGATGTTCTACTCGCTGTCGTTGGCCATGGGCATAATGATAACGTATGGCAGCTACATGCGTCGCTGCGACTCGGTGCCGAAGGCGTCGGTGCGAATCGTAGCGGCGGACACATTGGTGGCGGTGCTGTCTGGATTCATGGTCATTCCCGTGCTTGTGATGTTTGCTTCTGTCGGCGGAGACGGGACGCGTCAGGCCATTGATGCCGGTCCCGGGCTTATGTTCGTCACGTTGCCGAAGGTGTTCACGTCGCTTGGCGCAGTTGGCGCGTGGGTGGGCTTCGTGTTTTTCGTGCTCGTCCTGTTTGCGGCGCTCACGAGCGCGATATCGATGTCCGAGGCGTGTGTGGCGGCAGTGTGTGATTTCTTTAATGTGAGACGCACGACTTCCGTGATGGTAATAGGTGCATGGACGCTTGTCGTTGGATCGCTGTCGGCGTTTGGATACGGGAGGTGGTCTGGCTTCAAGCCTTTTGGGTTGCCGGCGCTTGAGTTCTTCGACTCCGCGATGAACGTTCTTACGCCAATTGTGGCCGCGCTCATCTGCGTGTTCGTCGGTTGGGTGTTGCGTCCGAGGCGAATACTTGCGGAATGTCAGCGAGGAGGCGAAAGGGTTTGCTTCAAGACGTTCTATGTGATCATGGTGAAGTTCGTGGCTCCGCTTCTCGTTGGCGCGATTCTTGTGTCGGAGATATGCAGGGCATTTGGCATAGGAGGGTGGTCCATTTGAAGCCATTTGCCTCATGGAGACAGAGGAAATATGTTCTTGGATATGTTCGCCTGTATGAAGGCAAGCGCATCAGACAGCCATTTGGGAGACAGCGGATATGTCATTGTCGACCCTCGTTCATACAATTTTTGCGACAAATCTCGCTTAACTGGTATGCGCGCATGTCGTGTGCGCAAAATACAGCGACAGGCTTTGGCAGACGTAGAATCCACCGTGTCAAGCTCTTCGTATCTGGAGGCAGACCAATATCATTCTGTCCGTGGGTCTCAAGAATCCCCTCATAGGGTCTCAAAATTCCCTCTCGCCAGGGGAAGTCGAACACCTCTTCAAGACATCATAAGCGGAGCTTCAGGGAACATATTAGCCGCTGCGGCGTCGATCACGCCAACCCCACCACTCAAACCCCACCAACAGGGTCTGTCCCTCGCGCCACAACGAATGCGATTGGGGCAAGTTGGACGCCATCAATTGGCGGCGGCTCGTCAGCATAAGGCCGGAGTTTGCGGACAAGTGCGACATGGGCAAGTTCACCGGTGGGCAGATCGTCTTGCTGTTTCGCGACGGCGGACGCAGACCGGTAAGCGGCTTGGCGCACAGGGTGGACGAGTGCGACCTTTCGACACTTGGGGTCTCGGACTGGTGCAACGTTCTTGCGGTGCGGCCCGACCTTGCCAGCGAGTTTGAGGCGTCAACACACGACTGGGCGGCGGACGAGAAG
>CACYCL010000074.1 GCA_902772905.1 uncultured bacterium
ACCGCCTATCACACTTTGACAGGCTGTATTGAGCGTTGCTGAAGCCGCAAAGTGTCGCTCTCCCCACGGCGTAAGGTTCTTGTAGAAAAGGACATCCCTTATGCCGTTGTCTGCCGCCACTGTTATGGAACCCCATTCGTTTACGACAAGTCCTGACGGTTTGCTGGAAAGGGATGTGCCGTGCGAAGCAGAGTAGAGACGAATGCAATCCGTAACGTCCGTTCCTTTATGCTCAATGCCAAAGGATCTTGATGCATCATACTGGCTGAAGAAAGATTGACGTCCTCCGTTCGCGCCTGTTGAGGGCGTACAGGCGAACTGGATTGTGAACGTCCCCGTACCAGTCACCTGCGAGAGCGCGTTACCAACCGTTATCGGCTTGCAGTTTACCGATACCGACCAGCCGTTTTCACCCCATGCCACATTGCTGTTGACGGTTCCGTCAAGCGCACTATTGCCCGCAAGGTTAACCCATGTTGCCGCATTGCCACTATGCTGACCGATGCCCGCGTTGTCAATGCCGTCGTACTGCGCGACAAGTCCACTCTGTACATACGACCGCGATGAAAACGCCGCATCTGCAGTCCACGCGAGCAATGCCGCCGCGCATGTCATTATCACTAGTTTCTTCATAGTCTTTTTCCTCTGAAAGATTTGTCTAAATTGTATCATTTCGCCCCCAAAAACAAAACCCCTCACATGAGGGGTAGGAGGAGATGCCAAAAGCATTGCGCTGAATTGGCAAATATGAGATACTATCCGCGTGAACAAAAGAACCATCATCGCCGTTGCATTTGCCACGTTCTATGTCTTCGCCGCATACTGCGACGAAGTACGCCCCTCCCGAGAGACGATTCGTAACACGGACGGCATAAAGTCTGTCAGCATGATGGATGCCGCGCAGCCCGGCGTTCCGTTCGTCATCACTGCATGTATTGTCTATCCTGAAAAGATCGGGCGCGGCGGAGGCGGTTATATTTTCGTCAAAGACGATTTCGGCTCGACAACGCTACAAAATCACCTCTCCGCAACAAACACTATCATACGCGCAGGAGATTACGTTCGAGCGACAGGACGCGTCGTCCTAGAGAGCAATGGCATCTACGCGCACTGTCTTGGAATGACGCGCCTTTCACACAGTGAGCCAGAACCACCCATGCGGATAACAGTTGATGAACTTCTCTCAGGGCAACATGACGGGCGACTAGTATCCGTGCGCGGCGAAATTCGCGATTCCTTCCCCGACGACATCGACAACCGATTTCTGTATCTCAGTTTGAAGGACGGCGAGAAGTCAATCTACATGGCAATCGCTACGAACTGTTGCGCCACAACAGGTCGAGACGGCATCATCGGCGACATGGTGGAAGCAACAGGGGTCTGGACATCTGGACGGAACAGCGGAACACGTCGACATATCGGACGATTCCTCATGCTTGCTGGTGACAAATCTTTGCGCATCATCAAACCCCGCAAGACCGATATCTTCAATGCGTCGGAAATTACGGATTTGAAGTCCCTCATGCCGAGCGAAGTGCCCTCCCTCGAACGACGGCGCATCACGGGAACCGTTCTGGCATCGTGGCAAGGCGACCAGGCACTCGTCAGAACTGATGACGGCAGCATTGTCCGCATTGACCTCTCGGCACCTCCAGTTCCTGAAGCCGGTCGTCGCATAGAAGCGGTGGGGTTCCCAGAGACCGATCTCTACACGATAAATCTCAACAACGTCAGATGGCGGCCCGCGCAAGGCAATCCGATTCCGCCGCTACCTACGGTACGTCTTACCAAATGGCGTATACACACTGATGGTACGACACCTCAACAGATACAGGCGGCGCTTCATGGACGCACGGTCGTCGTCACTGGAATCGTCCGCGGTCTTCCGCAGAGCGAGGGCGACAGGCGGCTGATTCTAGAGTGCGAAGGGAACCTTCTGCCGATCGACTTCAGTTCGTGCCCGAACGCCATTTCGGGGCTTGCGATAGGTTGCACGGTTGAAGTGCGCGGCGTATGGGTGATGGTGGCGGACAATTGGCGGCCCAACTCCGTGTTCCCGAAGGTGAAGGGAGCGTTCGTTGTCGTGAACTCGCCGGGGGATCTGCAGGTGCTGGCGCATCCGCCATGGTGGACACCTGGGCGGCTTCTGGCGGTGATCGGCGCGCTGCTCGTCATGCTCGCCTGGATATTCTCATGGAACCGTATCCTGAACCGGCGTTCGGAGAAGCGCGGACGCCAGCTCTACAACGAAAGGGTCGCGCACGTAAGAACCGAAGCGAAGGTCGAGGAACGCACGCGTCTCGCCGTAGAACTGCAC
>CACYCL010000075.1 GCA_902772905.1 uncultured bacterium
CGAGACGATCGGGATGTTCTGCCACCACCTTATCGGCGCGTTGCACTTCGGGCAGTGCGACGGCGGCGAGACGATCGACTCGCCGCGAGGCACCCGCCAAGCGACTACGTTCAGGAACGACGCCACACACGCCCCCAGCCAGAAGCTGAAGAACCCGAGAATCACGATCAATTCTTTATCCACGCCAATGCCTCCCTGTTATTTAATCACGCATTTCACGCTATCCAAGCCGCGGTACACCACGTCCAAGACGGCTCACCCACAGCTCCAGACGACTTCATGCGACGTATTATACCAAAAAAACCACATGACGAAAAAATCACTATTGCCCCTTGCACAAAACGAAAAAATTGTGTATCATTCACCCTAGCAAGTCAAAAGGTATCGAAGGTATCAACTATCATGAATAAAATACTGCACGTTCTCGTCTACGTGTTTCTGGTCCTCGCTGGCGCAGCTCTCTTCTTTGAGCTGCAGCTCAACGCTAAGCGCTCGGAGCTAACCGACCGTAACCGAATGCAAGAAGACTATATAGTCCGCATTGCTCGCACGGTCGAAAAGACCGAACCCGACAAGACCACTACGTTCGAGATCAAGAAGGATAATTCGCCCGTCGAGGCGCGTCTGGTCGACTCCCCCGACATGGAGAACATCCTTGAAGAGTATCCGGCTCCCCTTGAGCAGGCGAACCTTGAAACGTTTAACTGGGACGGGCAGTCCGAGCGCACGCAGCTGCGCACGGTGTACGTGCTCGACGCCGATGGCAAGCCGGTCATGGACGGCAACGAGCCGCTGAAGCGCGGCAAGGGCACGGAGGATGAGCTCCTCTCGAAACTCTTCGAGTCCGCCAAGGCGCAGCAGAGCCGTCTCAACACGACCCGCGCCGCTCTTGCCGACCTGCGCAGCAAACTTGAGAGCGTAGTCGCCGAGCTCAACAAGCTCAAGCCAGAAGCACGGCAGGACAAGGTCACCATCCTCGAACAGCGCGAGAAAATGGAGAAGCTTGAGGGCGATAAGTCCGATCTTGAGAATCAGGTTACGAAGGTGAAGTCTCAGATCGACGAACTCAACGGCGAGATTTCCTCCCTTAAGGACGAGGTTACTACCGCAAAGGATGAAACCGAAGCCGCCAAGGAGGAAACCGCGAAAGCCAAGCAGCTTATCGAGAGCCTCCGCAAGATGCTCAAGGAATCCATCCAGACTCAGGGCTCCAAGTCAGCCGATATCGGAGTGGCTGTAACATCCCTCCCCGCTGGCGACAAGGGCAAGATCGTCGAAGCCGACAACGACGACATGTTCGCGATTGTCAAGTTCACCGACGAGGCCATGCGCGAACTCAAGGGCGAGAACCTCGACCGTCCGCTGCCCTCCATTGAGCTTGGCGTGAAGCGCCCTGGTTTCAAGGGCGATGCCGGCGAGTTCGTCGGGCGTATCCGTCTCCGTCAGGAAGTCAAGGGCAAGAATTATGTCGTCTGCGACATTCTTGACAACTGGTCGCAAGATAAGCTGCAGAAGAACGATGTCCTCTTCGCAGACTGATCTGCACAGGCTCGCGTTGCTTGCGCTCGGGGTTTTCGGGATTCTGCTGCTCGGCGGTTGCATAGCCGACACTGCGGAAGACACCGACTTGCCCTGGGCGACGAACAAGAGTTGGGAAGGCATCGCGCCTGTCGCGCCGTCGCTGATGGACAGATACGAATAGACGGAACAGCGCACAGAACAGGTGATTGCGGACATAGAAATCATGGTGAACGAAGGCGGCATCCGATTGGATGCCGCCCTTCTTCGTGCGTTCCCCTCAACTACACGCGCCTTCGCGCGTCAGGCAATCGAGGGCGGCAACGTCCGCGTCAACGGACGCGCCGCAGTCAAAGGTCTGAAGCTAAGGGGCGGTGAGACCTTGCATATCCGAGAACTCCTAGAGGCAGCAGACAACAGAGTTCTTCCTGCAGGCAACTGTCCCAACCCAATCTTCGAAGACGACGCGCTACTCGCATTCGACAAACCATCCGGCCAGCCCGTCCAGCCGCTTTCCTGCCGCGAAACCGGAACGCTCATGAACGCAGTGGTCTCGCACTATCCAGAATGTCGAGAAATCGGCGACAGCCCGCTGATGGCCGGCGCACTTCACCGCATCGATGCCGACACTTCAGGACTCGTAATAGTCGCGCGCAATGCAGAGGCGTTCTACCGCCTGCGCGCGCAGTTCTCCAATCAAACAGTAAAGAAGACGTACCTTGCACTAGTGGAAGGCTCCGTTGCCGCAGGCGGAACACTTGAGAACGACCTCGCACACGATCCGACACTCCCCTTCTGCCGCATGATAGACGCCAGTCAGAACAGACTTACCGAGGCGCAGCGTTCAAGACTTAAAACCCTTCATGCAGTCACGGCGTTCAAGCCAATCGGCCGCACGACTGCGGGGAACGAGGAGCGAACGCTCCTTGAAGTCACCATATTCACCGGCGTGACACACCAGATACGCGCCCAACTCGCAATGGCCAGGATGCACATAATAAACGACAGGCTATACGGTGCATTCGCCATCGAGAACCAGCAAGGCCACTGTCTGCACGCACTTGCGGCGAGGTTCACACACCCGATTTCTGGTGAACCTGTCGAGATACGCACACCATTCCCCGCCTGGGCAAATCTGGCGTAATATCGTTCAGCGCCTTTCTTCGTCTCAGAAAGACCTCACAGCAGAAACAAGGCCTTCTGCCGAGGCAATGAGCTTTATCTCCCCTGGCGCAGTGCGGCGCAACACGAGACCTGCACGACCATTGTGAAGCGGATGCGAGGCTGTATACTTGAACGAGTCGTGGCCGCGAGGGTTGGAATTGCCAACAGACACTATCCTTCCGGGCCCAGCAACGGCAAACGAGATGCGGCGGTTGTCACGTGGAACAGGAGTGCCGTGCGCATCGGCAAGCGTAACCTTCACGAACACAAGCGTTTCACCGTCGTCAGGAATTGTGTCCGATTCCGGCGCAAGCACGACTCTAGCTGCCGCACCAGCGCTACGAAGAGTCTCTTCTCCAAGCGCCATGCCGTCCGCTCCGTATGCAACTGCCTTTATTTCACCAGGCATGTAGACAACGTCGTCCCAGATGAGCCTATAGCGCGACATTCCAGCGTAGTAACCGTTCGCCATCGTTGCCGAGGGATTCTTGCGGCGACGACCTAGTGACTTACCGTTGACGAACAGCTCCGCCTCGTTTGCGCTCGTGTATACGTATACCGGCATGGACTTGCCTTCGCGCTCTGGAAACGTCCAGTGGTCTGGCACTATATGAAGGGTGAACGCGTCCTTGTTCCAGTGGGCACGATAAAGATACATTCGGTCTTTCGGGAAACAGAGCAGATCGCATATTCCGAAATAAGAACTGCGGGCCCAATCGCGCCTTGGGACGTCTACGCCGCAGACTTTGCCGTTTGCATAGGGCGACGGCTCGCCCAGATAATCGATGCCCGTCCATACAAACTCGCCAGCGACGAAGCGATCGCGTTCCATGCGCTCGAATTCGCGGTCTGGTATGTCGCTCCACGACGCTGCGTTGCGATCGTAGGAGTCAACGCTGAGATCGGCAACGGCATAGTCTGTTTTGTTCGTAGGCGGCATTGGCGCGTAATATCCGTAATCGGAAAACGCCGAGGCCGACTCGGTGTAGACTAACGGCTTGCCGGGGCTGCGGCGGCGCATCTCGTCATAAAGCTGTCTGTAGTTCCAGCCCGTAATGTCAAGGCTTGCGTAATGGCCCTGGGTCGCCGCCGCAGGAAAGCAGCTGCCAATGCCGACTGGACGTGTGGCATCTTCCGCAAGTATGGTGCTGCGGAAGCGGGCGCATCGTTCAGCCGTTGTGCCGATGGTGCGTGGCATGTTCCATATTTCCTGCCCAGGGGCAAAGCCGCCGCCATTGGGGATTTCATTTCCGATAGACCATACGAACACACACGGATGGTTGCGGTCGCGCCGCACGAACTCGGTGAGGTTTGCGTCAACAAACTCTTCCAACGGCTCGTCGCCGCGCCCACTTGTCGCGTTCCACTTGTCGAAGCACTCATCCCATACGAAGATGCCCATCGCGTCGCACAGCTCCAGGGTCTCCGGCGACGGCGGATTGTGAGACGTGCGAAGCGCGTTCACGCCCATGTCACGCATGATGCCGAGCTGGCGCCGCATCGCCGAACGATTATACGCCATGCCGAGGATGCCGAGGTCGGCATGAAGGCATACGCCCTTAAGTTGCACATGATGTCCATTGAGGAAGAAGCCCTCCTTCGCGTCAAAGCGAAACGAGCGAAAGCCTGTCTTGATCGCCACCATGTCTTCCTTGCCGCCGCACTTCAACGATATCTCTGTTGTATAAAGCGCAGCTGGACACACCATCTCCCAAAGAACAGGTCTATCCACAACAAGCGCAATGTCAAAAGCGCCCTTGCCGCCACACTGTACCCTTGCATCCGCTCTGCCAGTGCTGACAACTTCTCCGGATGGCGATTTTACTGTAACTACGACAGCTGCCATGGCGTCATTTACAAGGCGGCTTGTAACTGCGCCAGTCACGCGCAGCGTGGCTCGTTCAGATGTCACTTCCGGCGTAACGACGGAAACATCGCGCTCGTCAATATAAATGTCATCCGTTTCGATCATGCGCACTCGACGATACATCCCTGCGCCTGGATACCAACGCGACAACAGCTTAGTGGTGTCGGCCTTGACGACGATTGTGTTTGTGCCACTGTAGAGATATGGCGTTGCATCGGCGCGAAAGCCGAGATAGCCATACATTTGGCGTCCGCATGGCTGGTCATTCACATAGGCAGTTCCGTCGCACATGACACCGTCAAAATCAAGGAACACGCGGCGTCCATTCGGCGCGGACTCCAGGACAATGCTTTTGCGGTAGTATCCAACTCCCTTGTACGGCAACTTGCCAGTGTGCGCATCCCCTTCCGGATTGAACGGCCCTTCTATCGCCCAGTCGTGCGGAACTTCAACCGCACGCCATTCAACCTTGTCGCGCGAAAACTCCCACCCGTCGTTGAAACTAGTCGTCACTCGTGCGGCATTGACCATCTTCGCGGCAATGAAATTTGCCATAAGCGCCACAACCGCCGCTGTCATAGATTTCTGCATGTGTTCCACGTTTAGTAGCTTTGTTAACCAATATTCTATGCATGTATTATAACATTTGCCTACACACTGTCGCAAGGCACAAGGATTCCAGATTAGGAATCGTCATGTTGAAGTGGAGTTTGCCGATGCTCTGCTTTATGGCAATCTCCCAAAACGAA
>CACYCL010000076.1 GCA_902772905.1 uncultured bacterium
CGACAATAATTACCAGTGGTTCTGGTTGGAGAAGTACGGGCCGGGCACGATGAAGGTCAAGAACAACTCCAAGGACCTCAAGATGGAATCGAAGCTTTACGGCGGCACGCTGCTGTTGGCGGGCGACAACATCATGACGAACGAGGTGCAGCTCCTGGGCGGCGGCATCGCGGTGGACGCCGGGAAGTCCAACAGCCTCGGCGCGCTCACGGCTGAGAAGCCCGGAACGATCACGGTCGGCGCCGGCGGCTCTCTCTCGTTCGCTTCGTTCGCGCCGAATGCGAACCTGGCGAAGAAGTCGATAATCATCGACGCGCCAATGGAAGGAAACGTGCTGCGCATCGGCGGCACACGGCTTACTTCAGCGCAGCTGTCGCACTTCCGCTGGAAAGATGCAGAGGACACGACGAAGCTCTGCCGCGTAGCACAGGACGAGGACGGATATCTACATCCCCTGCCTCACGGCATGGCGCTGCTTCTCCGATAAAACGGCGATTTGAGAACGGCGTATCCTCTTCGCCTGACTATCTCGACATCAGGGAAGTACCTTCTCTGCACCGGCTCAAGACCCGCCGCGTTTTTGCACACAGTGTAGCATACGCCGCCGGGCTTGAGTGCGCGCTTCGCCGTTTCCAGAAACACGTCCGCTATGCGGTAGTCGCTGTAATACGGCGGATTCCCGACGAACACGTCAAACGTGCCGTCCATGCGAGAGGGCGTGCCAGCATCCGAAAGTATCACCTCCGCAGGGATGCCAATGTTCTCTGCGTTGATGTTTGCCGCCTCTACTGCGCGGCTGTGCGAGTCTACCATGACCAGCGAAACGTCAGGCACGGCCTTAGCCACGAGAAATCCCACGAGTCCGCAGCCGCAGCCCATGTCAAGCAGGCGCAGGGATGCACCGCCACGCTGTTCCCTGAGCTCGCGCGAAACCACTTCGGCAAGGGCCAGCCCGCCTTCGTCCAGACGACGGTGGCAGAAGCATCCAGGCACGCTGGTAAACTCGACAGGCTCTATGCCGGGCACTGACGCCTTCCATCTGGCCGAGAAGTCGCGCACCCGTCCCGGATCGTCCTTGATCTTGGCGAGAAGGTCGTTTCTGCCGCTTTCACGCCCGACGTAATCAAGCTCAAAACGCGCCGGCGAAAGGCGGTGGATTTCCTGGAGGAGGTCAAGTGACAGTTCACCCGACATCAACTTCGGACCGGTTCTGAACTTCACGAGATCCCATGGCCCGGCTGGAAGGTGCGCCGAGCATATGGCCTTTGCGTGGTGGGTCTTCTCTATCGCGTGACGGTCGTATATGTCAAGCGTATGGCACGTTGTGTCGCCGTCGAGCCATCGCGCCGTCATGCGCCTGCCGCGCCTGTCCTTTTCGAACAGGTCTGCGGCCCTATATCCCACTAGAAGCGTCTTCATGTATCCTAGTCTATTTCAACGACCTGCCCGCCTGCGAGACGCGAGCGTTCGGCGGCAAACGCGATGACGTGGCTTTCAAGCGCCTCTGCCGTCACGCGATTTATCTCGTCAGGGTCGTTGCGGCGAAGTATTCGCAGCATCTCCGCGACAAGGTTGAAGTCGCCGCCGCCGTGGCGAGAGCTGTTCTTTATGCAGAACGCGGGCGGAACGCCGGTTTCGAGGTCTCCACCGTCGAAGCGCCTTACGTCCAGCACGTCGCCGTCGCCGATTATCTCGCCGCGTGTTCCAGAGATGCGCGTCGTGCGCACGTTGCGCCCGGTGAAACCAGTCATCGTGTGCGTCACGGTTGCGCCACCGTCAAATTCCATTATAACGGTCTGATGGTCGGGAACGTCATTGTCGCAGTGGTACACGCACCGCCCGTATGGGCTATCTCGAATAAGCTTGTGCATGGCTCCAAAGCTGCTGTCGGCGAACAAGTAGCGCAGCTCGTCGAAGTCGAGATACATCTTGTGGGCGTCCCAGAGGCAGTGCCTGCGGATGCTTTCGGGACAGTCGATGCAGCGCTCCGTCGCGCCAGCCGGCGCATTTTCGGGTCGGAACAACTTGATTGACCCAAAGCTCGAGACGCGGCGACAGCGGCATCCAAGCCACCATGCAAAGAGGTCGAAGTCGTGCGAGCACTTGGCCAGGATTATCGGCGACGCCTTCTCGGAGTTCGCAAAGATGCCGCGCACATAGGCATGGGCGATCTTCCAGAACCCGGCAGACTCCTGATGGTTTATGGTCACTACGTCGCCAATCTCCCCAGAGTCTATTATCGCCTTTATGTGTGCGAAGTACCGCGTGTAGCGCAGCACATGCCCGACAAGCACAAGCTTCCCCTTCTCCTGCGCCTTCGCGATGACTTCGCGGCACTCGGCCTCGGTAGGCGATATCGGCTTTTCAAGAAGAAGATGGTATCCCGCCTCAAGCGCGATAAGCGCTGGTTCATGGTGCAAGTCATCGGGCATCGTAATCATAACGATGTCGGCTTCGGGGCGCTCCGCGAGGCAGTCGCGCCAATCCGTCCACTTGCGCGGAGCAGGAATCGTGTCGGCCTGAAGCGGATCTGCCACGCCGACGATTTCAAGCTGGTCAGGGTGCGCCGCGGCATAGTCGGAATATGCCCTTCCGCGATAGCCGGCGCCGAGCACAATGGCCTTCAGAGCAGCCATCAGCAAGACCTCCGAATGTCATCGGCAACACGCCTCATGCGCGAGAGCGTCGTCTCGCGGCCAAGCAACTGCAGCATTTCGAAGAGGCCAATCCCCTCGCCTCGCCCGGAGACGGCGACACGCACTGGATGCACCCACGGTCCCATGCCGCCGCCTTGCGAAAGCTCTTTGACCACGTTTTCAAGCACAGACGCGGTCCATTCGCCAACAGCCTCGAACCGCGACGCCAAGTCGTCGAGCAGTTCGCCGACGCCAGGCTTCTTCAGGCGCTTCTCCACCGCCTTCTCGTCAAATGGATAATCGTCGGAGACGAAGCAACGAACCATCGCCGGTATGTCGCCCAAGAACTTTGTGCGCACCTGAAGCTGGTCGGCGAGATACCCCCACCACGCCTCATCGTGATCTGGCAACGGCGACGCCACCGCCTCGGAACGCGCCTTGACCTCGGCGACGAACTTTTCGCGCGGTATCTTCTTTATGTACTCGCCGTTCATCCAGAGGAGCTTCTTCGGGTCGAACATCGCGGCGGTCACGTGCACCTTCTCAAGCTCGAAGAGCCGCACCATTTCGTCGCGGTCGAGCACTTCGCGGTCGTCGCCCGGGTTCCACCCAAGCAGCAGAAGGTAGTTGAACAGCGCCTCCGGTAGATAGCCCTGATCGCGGA
>CACYCL010000077.1 GCA_902772905.1 uncultured bacterium
GTCGGAGACGTTGAACACGACGCCGCCGGCGTTGACCTTCATGTACTCGCCGAACCAGCCGTTGAAGCAGTGGTCCATGCCGGGCAGGAGGCCGAAGATCTCGCCGCCGTTGCAGAGTTCCTGGATCTCGGGGTGGTACTTGCACGTGTCGCAGGTGCCGCAGGGCTTGAGGCCTGTGACGATCTTGTCGCCGACCTTGAGCGGCTTGCCGGTAAAGTCCTTCTTAACGTTCTTTCCGAGCGCGACAATCTCGCCCGTGCCTTCATGCCCGAGCTGGACGGGACAGTACTTGAAGGGATCGCCCTTGTACTCATGCACATCTGTGCCGCACACACCGCAGCCCTCGACCTTGACGAGAATCTCGTCCGGGCCGATGGCCGGTATCGCGACTTCATGTATAACCATCTTGCGCGGCTCTTCGAGAACCGACACCTTGCACTTCTTGGGAATCGCCATTGTTGTTTCCTTTCCTTGGGATGCCATTAGTATATCAGATTTAACCAACGCACGCAAGGCTGCAGATTGCGACGCAAATGGGCCGCAGATTGTGAAAAGGCACGGCAGCGGCAAGATGCCGTTCAGATTCTGTCGAGCATGAACGAAAGCACGGCTTCGTCGCTCATAGACCGTTCTGACGACTGCCGATACGCGTCCTCAACAGCCTCTATGCCGCGGAACGCGCGGTACCGAGGCGTACTCCCGGACAGCATGGCCTGGCGCACGAACGAAAGAAGCGTCCTGAAGAATGTCTTGCGAACAAACGCAACGTCCTCGTCGTCGACTTCGTCCTTGAGCTGCGCGAGCTTAGCGGCAAGCGTCGCAGCGTTCTTGGCGGCAAAGGCGTCTGCGACTTCATCGTAGTCATCTCCCTCCAATATCCCAGGCGGCAGCGGAAGATCTATCCTCTGAGAGCGAGAAATGATAGTCGGGAGGATCGCATCCGGCTGGTCTGTCATCATCAAGAACAGCGTTTTCGGCGGAGGCTCCTCAAGTGTCTTCAAAAATGCGTTCGCCGCCTCTTGCCTCATGCGATCAGCCCCGGATATGACGCCGACCTTCCATCCACCGCTGAAGGACGTTGCCGACATCGGCTCGACTATGCCATCACGCATTCCTGGACCGTTGTCGTCCTTGCCTCTCTCCACCTTGATCACTCTGCTGCGACCCTGCGGCTCAAGCCAAACGACATCCGGATGCGACTTGGAAGCGACCAGCGCCTGTTCGTCTGGGAACAGCTTGAGCAGAATGAGGCGAACAAGCTCCAGGCAGTTGCCGTGCACATCGCCGACAATCAGATAGCCATGAGCCTGGCGACCGGTGTCGATAGCCCTCGATATCAGCGAATACGCCCCAGCGACTTCCATATCTCCTCCCACACGGCATCAGGAGCGCCATTTGCGTCTACGGTCACGACACGCGACGGCTCCGCCTTCGCAATCTCGGCAAAACCGCGGCGGATTCGAGCGTGGAACTCACTGCCTGCGCGCTCGATTCGATCGGCTGTGCTGTGCGTCGCAGACTCCCTACGCCGCATTCGCACCAGCGAAGTCTCCTCCGAAACGTCGAGCAGAAACGTTATGTCGGGCCGCAGACCATCGCATGCAAAGTCGTTCGCCGCTCTTACTACGTCGAGCGGGAGTCCCCTGCCGTAGCCTTGGTAGGCGAGCGTCGAATCGCTGAACCTGTCGGAGATCACCCACGTCCCGGCATCAAGAGCAGGCCTGATCACGTTCTTCACCAGCTGCGAGCGAGCGGCAAGGAAAAGCAGAAGCTCTGCACGATCGCATGGAGCCTCTTCGTCCTGATCCTTTATGAGCCTGCGAATCTGCTCGGCAAGCCATGTGCCGCCTGGTTCGCGCACCAGCAGCACAGGCAACCCTTCCGCAGCCAGCGCGGCCTTCATGCGCGCGACCTGCGTGGATTTTCCGCACCCCTCGCCGCCCTCGAACGTGATGAACCTGCCGCGTGACATCAGCCAAGCCCCCCAACACTCTGAATGATATTGGAACCCATGGCGCTATTATATCATATTTCCAGCAATTCCGAGGCGGAATCAGGCCTTGAATCCGTCCAGCAATGTCTGCCTCGTGAACCTGGACTGGCGAGGATAGTCGAGCGTGTAGTGCAATCCCCTCGACTCATGGCGCTTCTGCGCAGACCTGACAATCAGCTCAGCGCAGACAGCCAGGTTCCTCAGCTCCAACGTGTCTGGCGTCACAAGATACCTAAAGTAGTAGTCGCGTATTTCGCGGCGCAGCGTCTTCAACCGGCGCGCCGCGCGTGCGAGGCGCTTGTTCGTGCGCACGATTCCGACGTAGTCCCACATCAGGCGACGAATCTCATCCCACATGTGCGAGACTAGAACCGCCTCGTCAGGCGGCACTGCGCTGCCTGTCTTCCACACCGGGATCTCGGGGCGCACGGGCCTGCCGCCCCTGCGCAGCCACGCCTCGGGATGCGGCCCGAGCCTGGCAGCCGTGAGCCGCGCGCACACAAGCGCCTCCATGAGCGAGTTGGACGCCAGCCTGTTCGCGCCATGCAGCCCTGTGCATGCACATTCTCCAACCGCAGAGAGTCCGCGTATCGAAGTCTCCCCGGCGACCGTCGCACGTATGCCGCCGCATGCGTAGTGCGCGGCAGGAACGACCGGTATTAGGTCCGTCGCCATGTCGATTCCGAACTCCATGCACTTGTGGTATATGTTCGGAAAGCGCTTCACGAGGTATGCTCGCCCCTTCTTGCGGATGTCTAGGAACATGCAGTCGTCGCCCGTGCGCTTCATCTCCGAGTCTATCGAGCGCGCCACGATGTCGCGCGGAGCAAGAGAGCCACGCGGATCGTACTTCTTCATGAAGTCGCGCCCGTGCCTATCGACGAGCACGGCGCCTTCGCCTCGCACTGCCTCGGATATGAGGAACCTCTTGGCCTGCGGATGGTAGAGGCACGTCGGATGGAACTGTATGAACTCCATGTTCTCTATCTTCGCTCCGGCGCGCCAAGCGAGCGCCACGCCGTCGCCAGTGGCAGTGTCCGGATTGCACGTGTAGAGGTAAACCTTGCCGCATCCACCGGTCGCCAGGATCGTGTTGGGGGCGCGTATGGCGTATATCTCCCCGGTGGTCTTGTCGAGCACATACGCTCCGAAGCAGCGGTTCTCGCCGCCAAGCCCGATCCTGCGCGACATGATGAGGTCAATCACGATAGTCTGCTCGCGCACGTCTATCGACTTCTCGCGCCTGACGCGGCGAATCATTGCGGCCTCGCACTTCTCGCCGGTTATGTCGCCGGCATGGAAAATTCGCCGTGCGCTGTGCCCGCCCTCTCGCGTGAGGTCCCACGAGCCATCGGGCTTCCTGGCGAACTTGACGCCGCAGTCGATGAGATCCTGTATGCCTTCGGGCGCATGGGAGCATATCTCGTGCACCACCTTGCTGTCGCCCAGCCATGCGCCGGCTATCATTGTATCGCGCGCGTGCTTGTCGAACGTGTCGGTTTCGTCCATCACGCAGCAGATGCCCCCTTGCGCGAAGTTGGTGTTGCAGTCCTGCAGACGGCACTTTGTCGCCACCGTCACCTTTCCGTACGCAGCAAGGTGCAGTGCGCTCATGAGCCCGGCCATGCCGGAGCCTACAACAAAATAATCGCAGTCGATCGTCTTCATCGTTGATGCCATTATACACTATCGCGCGGCTTCATGCAACCGCCGAGACCACGGCGCTAGCGGCTTTCCGGCGGTTCGAGTATCCAGCGCTTGTTGAACCAGAACCAGTCGCCTGGCCGTTTGCGGACCTCGCGGTCGAGAAGAGACATTACCTCGCGCGTGAGCCGCACCGCCTCGGCCTTCCTGTCCGCCGCCGATGGATCAGGCCGAAGAGTGGCTATGTGGTTGAAGACGTGCCTTCCCCCCTCGCGCTGCATCTGCGCCACAACTATCGGGCAGCCAGCGCGCACGGCGAACATGGCGCCGGAGTGGGAAACGTTCGCCTTGCCGCCGAAGAAGTCCGCCTCGACATCTGGATGCCGGACGCGAAGGTCGGGGAGGATGGCGAACGCGCCGCCCGCCTGAAGCCGCTCCTTGATCTTAACGAGCGTGTCGCGGCAGTCGCGGTCGAGAACCTCTATGTCGCCGTACTGCCTTTCCATCCACTTGTTGAGCTTGGGGTTGCGCTGACGCGCGGCTATCGCGAAGAGCGGCAGGCCGTACTTCGCCATCGACCATGCGGCCATGTACCAGTTGCCGCTGTGTGGAACCATTATGACGACTCCGCGCCCTTCGTCCACGAGCGCCTGAAGCCTGTCTTTGTACATCTGCCCGTCGACGACGTGCCTGTCCATCCACGCGCGGTCAAAGCGCGGAGCCCGCATCATCTCGACTCCCGTCTGCAGGATGTTCTGCAGTGAGCGCACCGCCACAGCCGTCGCCTCGCGGCGCGAAATCTCCGGGAAGACCGACTGGATGCGCCCGAGCGTCCTGCGGCGCTTGAAGCCAAGCACTCGGAACGCCACCCAGCCAAAAAGCCGCGCGGCCGCCATGGCGGCCGCGTACGGCATTGCGTTGACGAGCGCGCAGAAAGTCCGCAGCGCTGCGTATTCAACGTTTATGGCAATCTTGCCTTTTGCCACTTACTTCATCATCGCGTCGGCGACCTTCTTGAACGCCTTGACGTCGTTCTCGATGAACTCGAGCGTGTACGTCGGGTGCGTCCAGA
>CACYCL010000078.1 GCA_902772905.1 uncultured bacterium
ACCGCACGAGCCACCGCCAAGCCCGCAGACCGACGCGCCGCGGCTCATGCAGCCGGCAGCCATCGCCGCCGCGCCCATCCACGCCGCGCCCTTGAGAAACTCTCGTCTGTTACTTGCCATTTTGTCGCTTCCTTTTTGTTGCAGCCTTTACATGTCACCCTTTGCGCGGTGCAAAGCGATGCTCGCCCGCAATCGCACCTGTGTCCGTGTTGTGGACCCGCACAAGAAGCTCACTGCCTTCGACTTTGCATTCCACCAACGTCTGAAACGTTCTTGTCCCGCGTCCGCCTCCGGTTATCTCCGCCCACGAGCGCGTTGGAGTCGCGGCGTCGTAGCGGTAGCGGTGAATGTGGCCGGCCAAGACGAGCTGCACGCCGTTTGCCGTCAGTATTGGGCCCCACATGTCGGCGCACTCCTTCTGCCACACGGCATAGTCCTCAAGTGTCGTGCCGGGGTTCGCGCCTGGCCACAACTCGATCAGCGGAATGTGGGTGAACGCAACGATGTACGGAGCATTTGCAATCTCCGGACGCTTGAACTGGTCCTTGAGCCACTCCGTCTGCGCACGGCGATATGGAGTGAACTGCGTAAAGCCTCCGTTGGCCGGATGATTGTCTGGCTTGTCTTCTCCGGTGTCAAGGCCAATCAACGCCACATCGCCCATGCGAAACGCGAAGTTGCGGTCCAGGGCGATGTCGCGCATCGTGCGCTCTGATGGAAGCCGCGGCATCATGACTTCGCCGAGACGATTCGCCGCAAAGCCGCGGAAATCATGGTTGCCGCGATTCAGAAGGATGGCCGTGTCTGCCGCGTATCCGTCGTTCTTCGGCGGAATGAGGTAGTTCTTTACAATGTCGTCCTTCGTGTTCATCAGGCTTGTCGGGATGTCGCCGTTCCAGACTACCAGCGGCACGCCTAGCTTGCGGTACAGAGACGTGATCCGAGACATCTGCGTGAATTCCTCGTGAGTGTCGCACATCATGGCGAAGTGCGACGGCGCGTTTTCTCCCGGCGTGACGAACGAGTGCGTCTTGCTCCACACCGTCTCGGATGGCTTGGTCCAGTACCCGACTGGATGCACAAGCTTCGCGGCGCCTGCGCGATACCAATAGCGCTTCCCTGGCTTGAGACCTGTAAGGCGCACGCGAATCACCCTCTTGTCTATCGCAGCAAGCGGCATGCCTTCAGCCATGAACGTCTGCGGATTTTTCAGCTCGGGGTTGTCGGCAAGCTCGACAAAGCCGTTCGACAGCGCAGTCACCGCAAACGCGATGCCCATTGAATCCGGCGCCGGCGCCTGGAGCACAGGCTCGCCATCCAGAAGGCCATCAGGCCTTGGTATGACCATTGCGTTGTACTTGTCGTATGCACGCTGCTCGGATGGCATCATGGCCGAACCGCATTTCGCCGCCGCCAGCATCGACAGCGTCGTCATGCCCTTTATAAAACCCCTACGGTTTGCGTTGTTCATGTTTTATTGCTCCTTTTGTGCTTTGATACATTATTTAGTTTGCAAAGTGGATCCGCTACCGCAGCGGAGCGCAGTTCACGCCTCGGGATATCAGACGGCGACGATGCACCTCCATACGCTTGTAGAAGTCCCAGAAGTCGCGAGGCGCGGGCGCAGTCCACAAAGCCTCGGCCATAGCGCATGTGCGCGGCCACATCTTCCAGGCTAGGTCGTGCTCGTTCCACGTGAACTCCGTCCAGTTGCAGCACTGGCCGCCCAGCACATGCGCCCTGGCTTCCTCCGCCACTCCTTCGCACGGATCGAACGAATACGCCTTCTCCAGCGGCACATGCCCGCCGATGTACTGGAACGGATCGTCCGCAAGCTCCTGCCGGTAGTCGTAGTAGCACAGGAGATGCGGCGCCATGACCATGTCGTGTCCGCGCCGCGCGCCTTCCGCGCCGCTCGTCAGCTTGTCGCCCGTGCCGTTCTTCTGGCTGGTGCGCCAGCTCATGCCGATTGCGCTCCTGGGCACGTCTCCGCTCAGTATCTCGTCCCAGCCGATGATGCGCCTACCCCTCTTCTCAAGGTACTGTGCAAAGTGACGGGTCATCCACGCCTGAAGGTCGTTCGTCTCCTTCAGCCCCTCGGCCTTCAGGCGCGCCTGGCACTTCGGGCACTCCTTCCAGCGCTTGCGCGGGCACTCGTCGCCGCCAATGTGTATTATCTTAGACGGAAACAGTTCGCACACATGGTCGAGCACTCTCTCCAAAAAGCGAATGGTCTCGTCGTTGCCGGCGCAGAACACGTCAACCGTATTGCCCCAGCCAGCATCCCAGATGCGTTCGCGCGCGCCCTCCGGCATGCATGCGAACTGCGGATAGGCCGTGATCGCCGCTCCGGCGTGGCCCGGCAGCTCGATTTCCGGGACTACGGTTATGTGCCTCTCCGCCGCGTATGCCAGGATTTCGCGCACGTCATCCGCCGTGTAGAAGTAGGGCCCGTAGGATTCGGTGTTCCTGTCGATCACACGCCTGTCGCCCACTTTGTGCGGCTTGCCGCCGCGCTTCCACGAATTCGGACGCGCCGCGCCGATCCGCGTAAGCTCCGGATACGCCGGAATCTCGAGCCGCCAGCCTTCATCGTCGGTGAGGTGCCAGTGAAACACATTCAGCTTGTGGTACGCCATAAGGTCGAGAACTCGCTTCACGTTCTCCTTGCCGAAGAAATGACGCACCTCGTCAAGATGCGCACCTCGCCAGCGATAGGCGGGGGAATCCACGATTTCCACACATGGAAGCGCGAGCGGCGCGGACGCTGCACCAGTCGCAGCTCCTTCAGCAAGCTGTCTGAGCGTCTGACGGGCGTAGAACGCACCCGCCGCATCTGCGCTTGCAACGGACACCCCTCCTGTAGTGACGGTCAGCCGGTAGCCCTCCGGCGGCAACGATGCATCGCGCATCTCTTGGACCTCAATTGAGCCGACATCGGCTACGGAAGCGCAATAGACGCCGCTGCGCACCGTCATCTTGCGCGGCGCAGGCACAAGCACCGGCTCAGCAAAGACATTCCAACAAGACAGAGCTGCACTGGCAGCAACAATCAGACATTTTATATTCATGGCTTCGTATTATACCATAATGGGAGATGGGAGATGGGGTGCATTCTCAAAATACACGCATTTCATTTTCCTTTCTTTGTTTGTACCATTCCCTCCGCACCCGCGCAGGGAAACCCTTTGCTCCGTGTAGGGAAACCGTTCCCCC
>CACYCL010000079.1 GCA_902772905.1 uncultured bacterium
CAAACGCCGTCGAACCTCACCACGTCGCAAACCTGAAACGCCGTCACCTCATCGACTTCATACACCGACACCGTAGCTGAACCAGTACCACGATTCAGCGTGACACGCTTGGCAAAAGCAACGGCCTGGTCGTGGTTCGTCGTCGTGTAGAAACCGATACCGAAGTCCAAACCGCGGTTGGGCTTCAGGATTTTAGGTTCCCTCACCTCCACATTACTGCCATGATAGAGCGTCATCTCTTCAATTCCTCTCTTTTCCGTTCGCCGTAGAATACAGAGATTTAAGGTCTGTGCGCTTCTTTGCCATGCGGTAAGTATACCATAATTCCGCATTCCGCGCGGAGGTGCATTTGAGAGTCTTGGCTTAACAGAAACCGCAATCGCACATCACAATCCAGACAGCCCCGTGCCGATTCCCATCAACACGCCGGAAAGAACCTCTCCGCCAGCACTGGGATTGTTTGCGCAACCTCCAAGCAATACGCCGAGGACGAGAAGCAAGAGAGATCGCAGCACGCCCTGCAGCACATTTGACGGCAAGCGTTTTTTCATGTGGTTTGCTCCTATTTTTGTTTCTTGGCGCATTCTTTGGCACGTATGAGCGTGGGTTAAAGAATTGAAGAATTAAAGAATCGGATACGCTCACTTCGTTCGCTATTTGGTGAACCCTTGGACGGGACGAACAGAAAACCCGTAGTAGCGGTCGTGATGGAACGTGAAGTGGTCGCTCGAATAGAAGAAGAGGTCCCACGATCCGTAACTGTTGCCCGAGTACGGGACGGGCGCCCAGTAGAGGCCGTACGAACCGGAATTGCTGAGCGAAGTCCCGTAGCCGCGACCGGCGCAGGGGAGGAAAATACTTGCGGAAGCGTAAGCGCCCTTGCCACGAACCTCATACCCTTCCACACCATTAAGGGTCGTCGATTCCCAATCACACTTGCTGGAGAGATCATCTAGTTCCTGTTTCGTCGGCATGCGCCATTCACCACCCCATTGCACGTGCGCCGCATCATGCTCTGGCGCAAGAGCACCGTCCGCCGTAATCCATCCTTCATTCCTGAGTGCGTCATAACTTTTACCCCAGGTCGGGGTGGTATCTTTGTCAAACGAAAAGCTCGACTGAGATCCGTCGCTCGCCACCCAAGAGTCACCCTCACGCTTGTACCCCACTATATCGCCCCACCAGAAGTAGTAACCGTAATCTTCAGGCTTCTCCGCACCGATGTTTGTCGTGGCCCAGTATGGACCGTCTTCCCAAAGCTGGACTTTATCGTGCGCATCAACGTATGCCTGACGCCGTACGCTCAGCGGAGGCTGCTGTACATCGATGGTGGTAGTCTCGGCAACCACATCAGGAAGCTTGAGTATGAGTCCAACGTTGAGACGACCATCTGGTGGAACTGTTGCCTTATTTGCGTCACGAATGTCTCGCCACTTAGTACGCGAACCGTAGAAACGTTGGGCGATTGTCAGCAACGTATCCCCTACCTGTACCACGTATGTTTCAGGATGTTTCGGAGCGGATGCCTGTTCGCCATTCCTATATGCCCACAACATTTCCTTGAATGCGGCAAGGGCCGCATCTGCACGGTTCGCGGCGGCTATGACTTCGGGATGTTCCGGCGTGCGAATTTTGAGGTGTGCCTGCTTCTCTGCGCACGCCTTGCAATATGCCTCGTAGTGGCGCCCAAGACGATCCTGCAAAGGTTGGGGGAGGTCTTCCTTGAAGAACTCGAATGTGAAGATATCGCGCTCAAGGGCCGGCAGGGCACCGAACGTCTGCCGAATTGTTGTCAGCGACCGTAGCGCCTGTGCAATGACATTCTGCATGTCTGCGAACGCCGCATTGACAACATCGGCCTGCGCCTTGACTTTTGGATTCAGATCCGTGCATATCGTCCGCAGGCGATCCATCTCCATACACGCTTTGTTATAGACATCATACGCTTCCCCTATTCGGCTGCGCAGCGGAAGATTCTTTGGAGCCGTCTTGTTGGCGACCGTAGCCCTAACTTGTTCAATGTCTGCCATTGAGTTCTGCAACGATTTCAAGTAACTCTCCGCCTTCTGAATCCGCGTGGACGCGTCATTCTCCTTTGCCGTCTTCACTTCGTCGGCGCACTTTCCAAAAAGCTCCGCTGCAGAGCTGAATGTCTGGCCCGCCTGCGAAAACTCCATTCCTCCAAATTGCTCGGAGGCTTGCCGCCAAACGCCTACCGCCGTGTTCCAGCTACTCGCGGCGTATGTTTTTGTACCTGCCGCTTCGGCAATCTGGAAAGCTTCCTGGGCCTTCGCCTTATTTTTCAAAGCAGACTGCCGTTCGACATCCAGCCGGGCCAGTTCCTGGCATTTCTCAACATAGTTTGAAAACGCCTGAGCCGATTCTTTGTACCGCCTCGCTTTGCCATAGGAAGTCGCCCTCGTGAGCAGACCCGAAACTTCATCCTTCTTCTCCTTGAAGCCGTCTGCATCGTCTATGCGGGCGATGCGGTCCTTCTGCACGGACGCTTCAACGGCTATTGCAACCACATCTGCATCGGTTACAACGGGCGTGACACCCGTTGTCCCAGTGGGTGCGTTCGTCGCAACGGGCGGGACGCCCGTTGTCCCAGTGGAACGCGCGGTTCGCGCGTTCACGAGCCACCACGCGCCGCCCGCGAGCGCGGCGATGAGCGCGACGACGAAAATACCCTTCACGGCCGCGACAGGGCGCGGCCCTTCCGTTTCGGTCGCGCAAGAGCGCGCCCCTCCCGGTTGTTGTTGAATCGGGGAAGCGGCACTCTTGCCGCTTCCGTTCACGGTTTCGACTGAAGCGGCGGGAGCGCCGCTTCCCCGAAGCACCGCCGCGCAGGTCGCGGGACGGTCCTCCGGCTTCTTCGCGAGACCGGCCATGACGGAC
>CACYCL010000080.1 GCA_902772905.1 uncultured bacterium
CGACGATCACGATCAACGACAACTCCGGCACGGCGAAGTCCGTCACGGTCTACAATTCGTCGACGATGGACACCGCACTCGCCGGCAAGGCGTCGACGGGCAGCGTGGAAGCCTTGGAGGCGCGCGCCACGGCGCTGGAAACGGCGACGAACAACCTCACCACGGCAGTCGCGGCAGCGGCCAGCGCGGCATCCGACGCATCGACAGCGGCTACAACGGCGTACCAGAACGCGACGAACAATGCCGCGCAGACATACGTCAAGAAAACTGGTGATACGATAGAAGGCGGGACTCTATCTGTAATAAGAACCTCAGGGACTGAGAACCGCATCGAACACAGCACCGAAATAGACTATGATTGCATTGAGATCGTGGACGACGAAGATAACGACGATCTTCGTCTGCAGTTCTGGGTTAGGGAGATAATACTCAAGGAAAAGAACAAAGCCGACCGCAAGTTTACGTACCCGTTAGCAAGCGGACGCTTCGCAACGGCAAACGACATCACCAACACAGTCCCCGCCTGGGCGCGTGCTTCGTCAAAGCCAAGCTACAACTTCGCGGAGCTCGGCAACAAGCCGACGACGATTTCCGGCTACGGCATCACCGACGCGAAGATCGAGAACGGCACGATCACACTCGGCTCGAACTTCATCACGCCTCTCACGAGCTACACCGAGACGGATCCGGTGTGGACCGCCGCCAAGGGCAGCTATTCGACGACGGCGCAGATGAACACGGCGATAACTGCCGCGACGAACGGACTCGCCAAGGCGTCCGCGCTCACTGGATACGTGCCGACTTCGCGCAAGGTCGCGGGCAAGGAGCTCACAAGCGACGTCACGCTGTCGAATCTATCCATTGTCGGATCGACTACTACGACGTACAACGGCAGCGCGACGGCGAGCGTGAACCAGACGGTCGCGACGCAGACCTCGACGACGCAGGGCGGGACTACCGGTAAGAACCTGACGCTTGCCGTAGCGGCGACATCGCTCGACATGGGCGCGTACTACATCAAGATCGGCAGCGACGGCAAGCCGCACCTCATGCTGAGGCAGTAAGATGATGAAACGTGCGCTCGCCATACTCGCGCTTCTCGCGTCCGCATCCGCTCTCGCAGCGGACCGCGACCTCGGCGCCCTCGCGCTCGGATCTGAACTCGAGGCATCCGACCGCGTAGTCTTCGCGGTCATCCAGGGCACGAACGTCCTCGACGTAGTGACCAACTACGACTCGCAGGTACACATCCCGGAACGATACCTCGTCCAGATTGACGCGAACGGCACGCGGCGAGAAATCTGGCGCGAGTCGACGATGCTCACAAACGAGATCGCGAAAGCCATCGCGGCGAACAATGCGGTGACGGATGCGAAGCTCGACACGAAGGCCGACAAAGCGTGGAGCCATCATACGAGCGGTCTCGGTGCAGACGCGCCCGCTGGCGTGACGTGGATCTCGACTCCGGAGACGGTCATCGCCGGAGGCTACGAGTACGAGAAGGTCGTGACAACGGCAGGAGCCGTCTGGATACTCGCTTCAAACGGACTCACAACCGGCGCAACGGAGAACAGCTTCTTCAAAGTGTCGGCTACAGACGGCACGGTGCTTTTCTCGATCGAGCAGACAGACAGCTATCTCGTCGGCGTCAACGCGGACGGCATAACGCGCACGGGAAACACGGTGCGAATCCCTGTTAACGTCGTCGCGCCGTCGCATCCCTTTATCCGAGCTTGCACCAACCTCGTGAATGCAGCATGGGTGAAGGAAGACGAGAACGGCTTCACGTGCCCGTTCGCAACCGTCTCCTGGAGCGGATCGTCCGGCGCTTACGTCGCGACAGTAACGTGCGCACAGCCGCAGGCGTTCTTCTACTTCGAGTTTCTACATGAGGGAATGGCGAAGATTAAGCAGTCCGCAAAGACCGAGCTCACCGGCGGGATATACTTCAACGGCCAGACCTACATGCCGACGGTGAACGGAAACAAGCTGGAGTTCATAAGGCAATGAACGCTGTAACGACAGTCGCGCTGACGGTTCTGCTGGCCGTGTGGATTTCCCTCCTGGCGTTCGGCAGCATCCGCGCTGCATGGCGCAGGCTTGGGCGACAGCGGTTCTTCGCCATTCTCGCATCGTCGGCGGTTGCGACGATCGTCGCGCAGAAGCTGTCGACGATCACGTTTGACGCACTTCTGGTCGACGCGGGGAGCTACGCGACGAACGATGTCCTCCATGTCGCCGCCGAGAAAGCTCCGGCGGCCGCGTTCATCGACCTCGATGCAGCGCCGCTGCTCGTATATCGCCGCGATGGCGACTCGACGAATGCGGAGGACTGGGTGGAGTGCCTCCCGCGCCGGACGTTCGGCGACCTTCCTGCAGACTGGAATGTTCCTGACGCGACGAACTACAACTACATGATCTACGTCGACTATGTGCCGCCTTCGCCGGTGCATACCAACGGGGTGTGGGAGATGCGCGGGTTCGCCCTCCCTGGACATTCCGACACCTACGCCTTCCCAAATACCAGACAGGAGACAATCCGATGAAAGCAATCAAGACCCTCTTTGCGCTCTTTGCGCTCTTTGCGGCTACAACCGCATTCTCCGCGCAGTACTCGAAGCTTGGCATAATCACCGCCGCGAAGCAGGCGGGCAAGTGGCCCGCGCTCAAGGCGTGGATCGCCGCGTCCGGCTACGAGGACGAATGGGC
>CACYCL010000081.1 GCA_902772905.1 uncultured bacterium
CCCCCCCCCCCCCCCCCCCAACATTCACAAAATGCACAAGGTAGCGTTGATTTTTCTGCTTTTCGGCGGTTTCTTCGCTGTGCATTAGGAGAGGCCGCGAAGATGAAGCCCATCATAGCATGTATCGTATTATTTGTTGCGCAGAATCTGTATGCGTCTGAGGGCTATGATGGTAACGGCATGGAATCATTGTGTATATGGCTTATCGCGTTGGTTTTGGTTGTAGTATTGTGCATGATGTTCGCCTTTGCATGTGTGATGATGTGTGGGCGCAACAATCTGCCGAAAAAAGGTTCGCCGAACAGTCAATGTCAGAATGATTCGACAACGCGGTCATGCGCCGATATTTTCGATGAGATGCGTCGTCGGAACAATGAGAAATTAGCCGGCACAACTCATGACGAGAACTTCTATCGAAGGGATCTATGTATTGAATAGTCGAGAGGGTGAAGGCGCATTCTCTGACATCAGCATGATTGCGGCTTTTGGTGGCACATGTCTGAGCAATCGCAGCATGTCTTCTCTGTCTTTTGCTGCATCTAGCCTGTTGCGAAAGCGGTCCTTAAGCAGTTTGCACGACTCTTCCATTAGTGTATAATACTCCTCACGGGACATTTCCGCGGAAACCTTGGGATACATTCTTTCAACATTGCACACCTCAGGCCGCGACTCGTAGATGTCGCACAAGTTCGCGTCCGTGAGGTGGCAACATACGCCATCACCTCGATCATACTGCACGAGCTGTTGGATGCCGCCAATAGATCGGCAGCAAAATCCACAGCAATCGCAGTTGAAGCGAGGCCTGGCCATCAGTCTACTTCCTCTTGCGGGAACGAACTTGAGGACTGAGACGATGGCATTCCGCACAGGTTTGGATAGCGTGAGGCAACGTCCGACGAATCGTTCTGCGGCTTCTTTCCCTTCCCAATGAGCTTTTCTGTCGCATGAAGGATATCTTCCGACTCGCTTGTGAGTGCGCCATTGTCAGCCAAAAGCGGCGTGTCGAGAATTGCCTTGATAGCCTTCATGGTGGAGAGTAGTGCTGCAATGGCATTCTTTGAGTTCTCGGAGTATTTGGCATAGTCCGTGCCCTCGTTCTTGATGATATTCGCAAGCGCGTCGATTTGAGGCAGGACTAGCAACTCCAGCTTTACGAGGACACGTGTAAATAGATCCGCACGATTGGCTATGCCATTGCAGGCGGAAACCATTACGTTGACCTCAGCCTCGGCTTCCTGGACCTTCGCTAGGTTGGAGTAGGCGTTGTCTAGGTTCGCACTTGCCTTTGCGCCCATTACCGCGCCAAGAACAAGAAGCGCCGGACCGGCAACGACACCGCCAAGAACGGCCAAGCCGCCTGCCATGCCAAGACCTCCAGCAGCCAGCGCACCGCCGCCAAAGAACGCCAATGTGGCGTTCGTCGCCGCTGCTCCGCTAAGACCGGCAATTGCAGTGCCGGTCGAAGCAGCCGCAAATGCGCCAGCAGCGCTGTATGCACCAAACGCGACAGCTCCGCCAGCCACAGCACCGCCCATAGTCCCCTTTACAAACGATGTGGCGAGTATGCTGATTTCCTTGAGCTGTGCAAAGTTTTGCTTGTCGATCTTGAACTTGCCGAGTTCGTCCATTCCTCTCGATTCTGCGAGTTCAATGTTCTTGATCATGTCAAACAATGTGACGAACTTGCTGACTGGAACCTCGCAGACGTGAAGCTTCTTGGTTCCCAGGCGCTCAAGTGCACCCTTTGACTTGTCGCGGGCCTGCTGAAGCCTGTCCGTGATGTACTGCTGAAGTCTACGGGCACGTTCGTTGACGTCATTGGCTTTGTTGTTGTTTGAAACCGCCTTGCCGCCTTTGAAGATGCCCCAGCCGCCAGCGCCTGCTGCTGCCGCGCCTAGGATAATCGGGATAAGTGGAAGTGCCATGATTATTTCTCCTTTCTGCTAGCTCAATTATGCTTATATGTTGACGATGAATTCTTTGAAGGAATCGACGAGGCATTTTATTGAATCCTCTATTGCGCGACGCTCTTCGGCGGACGTGCTGTTCGCAAGTTGAGCCTGAGCATCGTCGATTTCTGCACAGCGCTCCTCGACCTCGATGAGAAATGCGTCGGGAACTTGGGTGTCTGCACCAAATCCCTTTGGCTTGTCTCTGGCCTCGTCTTTCGACACCATGTTGGCCATTTTAGTGGCCGCACCAAGTATGAAGAGCGCAGGAGCGGCGACGATGTTGCCGACGAGACTGGCCGCCGCTGAAACTTCGAAGGCAGACACGCCGTTGATTGCCGTTTGAAGCCCTTTGACTAGCGTCCTTTCGAAGTCGGAATACTCTCCATCTGCCATGCAGATGCTTGTCCACACGGCAAATGCCTTTCGGCAGTCGATTTTGCTGCACTGTATGGCGACCACGTCCTTCGACACTTTTGACAAAAAGGCCTTGACGAGTTCCCTCTCTGAGTAGAAGGCGCGCAGGATGGCAAACTTCCTTGCATCTTCCACTACGCTTTCGATGAGTTCCGTCGTTTCGTCGTCCCCCATTTTCAGCCCCTGCAAGGCGCACAGGGTCTTCTTGAAGACCTCGCGCTCCTCTTTGGTCACATCTTTGTCGGACGCGGCTATAAGATAGGCAATACGCAGTATTGCCGTGTTTGCCTTTGCACTCCCGGATGCGGGATTCTCGGCTTTTTGCATTGTTGTTGTATTCATGTTTTCCTTTCTTGTATGGACTACAAAATAATAGGCTCGTTAGATGCCATCAAGCTGTCAAACTCCGCTCTATTGGCAAACTGTGGCTTTTCGCCTAAAGCTTCGGTAATTTTGTTTGTGGCGGCAATGTATCCATCTATATCGCCTATCTGCAATGTGGATTTTATCTCGGCGAAAGTGTCATCAAAGAACTGGCGTTTCTCTTGCAGATACATCTCGATGTTCTCCTCAAGTTCGCGCCTGAACTCCTTGAGCATTTTGATGGACTCTGCACATTGCTTTTCAATGTGGATTCTGCGTTCTCTGGCTTCTTTGGCGGCCTTGAGGCTGTTGGAGAGTATTTTGTACGATGCAGAGCTCAAGGCGTATCCAATCATGCTTCCAGCCAGCGCCCCTGCAACTGGAATTGGGATGAGTGCTTGGCCTATGACGGCGTAAAGGGAACTGTTGACTATGCCGAATCCCTTCTCGCCAAGTTCCTCAAGGCACTGCGTGCCGTCAATCGTTCCGTCGAAGTAGCGCACGAGCGACTTGCCGGCTTCAAACGTTGCCGTAGCTATGTACGCCGGCAAATTCGTTTCCGCAAGCGCTCTTATGGATTTTGACGGTGCATTCTGCGCCGCGCCCTTGATCGCCGAACCGACGAATCCCGTGCCATAGCTCAACATTGCGGCTCCAGCCGTGTCCTTGGTCACGTCAACCGCAGCCTTCTTCACGTCCTTTTCTCCGCAGAAGAACGCAACGGCATTCCTGACGATTGAGATGCCGCCACCAATGGCCGCACCCATCTTCGCCTGTTCAACGCCCGCTCTGTGCGCAATTCTGACGACATCCTTGGCAGTGGACATCCCGGGGTTCTGGCGAGCTTCCATCGCCTCGCTGTTCGACACCATGCTCTTGCGCAGATTTTTGCTGAGCTTTCTGCACTTGTCAAGCTCCGCCTGCTTCGCTGCGGCGACATCGGCCTTTCCCTCTGCTTTGAGACGCTCAATCTGCTTTTCCAGCGAAGAGATGCGTTCGCCAAGCTCGGCTTTCATGCCGTCGAAGTAGTCGCGTGGCACGAGTATTTTGCAATTGTTGTCGATGTATTTCTGATAGCTCTTCCCTAGCATCTTGTCGACGGCGGCCTTTGGCGACGATCCGACAAATTTCATCTGTGCGCTGCTTCCTGGAACGGGATTGCCCGCCGCGTCAACTTCGCTTGTGATGTCGAATAGCTGGTCGTTGACATGACCTGGAATGTCGTCAGTCCGCATGGTCGTGGGCTTCTTGCCTGCGATCGCCTCTTCGGCTCGTCTCCGAGCGACTTCTTTAACTTCTGCGGAAAAGCCAGCCTGCTGCTTGAGGTTACTATCCCTGAACTCTGGATTCACCTTGGATTGGCTTATCTGCTTGAGTCCTCTTTTAAGCGTCTGCCCTGCTTCGTTGTCTATGCCGCTGTAGGCGACGAAATGCTCCTTGACTCCGCTGCCATACCGTGAAACGACATCTGAAGCCGCACCGGCAAGTCCGGCATTTATTGTTGAGTCAGCATGGGCCTTCTTTCTTTTTGCCGCCTTTTCGCCGTACTTTTTCACATCTGCCATTTTGAGATCCTGTTTGTGCCCCTACTTCATTTAACGCCGCAATGACGGGGTCGTCCTCGTGACGTCTTGCTATGCAGCGGTCAGACACGATCCGAGGAAACAGAAAACCTCCCTTCGTGTCTCGAGGGAGGTCGTAGTACTTACCTTATCGGAAACACAAAGAGAGGCAAACGCATAACGCGTCATCTCTGCCAAGTGCCATCCGATGCGGAAGTGTACTACGTTTCCCTCGATGACTGCTTTGCAGCATTCAAATTTTTCTGTCGCGCTCCATTAACTGTCTAATGTGGCGACCGTAACGAGGCATCAGCCTCGCCTATGTCCGTTTTCCTGAACTGTGGCTTAGTCCTTTCTCATCCTGCTTGTTGTTGAAAACGCCGATATTGTACCACAGGTGTTGGCACGCCGTCAATAACCAAGACGCAGGGTGTTGCGAGATGAGCAAAATGGGAAAGTTCAAAGTTCGCCTGCAGCTTCCACATTGCCGCCGGACGGCGACCACGCACCCACATGAGGGGGCTTTTCGAGTCAATTGAATATTTCTCGTCCTTTTTGGCATGTTTTTTGGTCCAAAGGGCAAAGTCGACGCCAATATATAACGCGCGCGCGGTCATTATATACAACGAGTCTGGCAATGGAACAGCATGAGACTTCCAAGGGATTTTACTTACTTATGCGGGTTGTGTGGATTAGCCTGCGATCCAGCGGCCGATGAAGGGGATTTTTCGCAGCAGCACTCCGGCAGCTGAGGCCAAGATGTAAGTTGTGATGGCAGTCAGAATCATTGTGGCTGGCGGTGAGAAGAATTGACGGTAGTATCCGACGACAGGCACCAGAACCAGCATATGCAGTAGATACGTGCCGTAGCTTGCTTCTGAGAGCGGACGCACCACGCGCCTGTAGAACACGCCAGAGAAGTTGAACTTGCGGGCAATTAGGAAGTAGGCTACCGTCATGAGCGCGATGCCGAATCCGCAGAACTCCCAGCTGGTTTCAAGGTCCAAGGCAAAGGCGTACGGACGCAGGACTGGATAGCCCGCGCAGTCCGGAATGCGGAAATAGAAGAGACTCCACACGATGGCCATGCCAACAGTCCAGATTGGCGCAGCGAGTGCGAGCGTTTTGCGCCATGTGAACGCTGGAACGAAGCGGCGGAAATAGAAGCCAAGCAGCATATAGCCGAAGAAGCCGCTTACGTAGTAGAATGCGCCATAGCGGTTCCATGGAGCCTCGCCCCAGAGAAACGGCACGGGGCCGAACTCAGGCGCGCCGAACTTTGCCAGCCAGAAACGGCGGATGAAGGGGAAAAGCGTAGTGATGAACCATAGGATCAGCCAGCCGCGCACTTCTTCCTTGGAGGCTTTTTCCGCCCAGGGCGAGAGAAGCGGCATAAGAAGGTAGAGGCCTATGAGCATGAAGACGAACCAGAGGTGCCCGCCCGCAAACGGGAAGTTGAACGGCAGACGCGCCCAATCCCCCCACGCCGCCGTGTAGATGCACATCCACACGACGTAAGGCACGAATACGCGCACAAGACGACGGCGGAAGAATTCGCCGGTTGGCCGCGTGACGGGGAAGAGCAGGTAGCTTGACGTCATGACGAACAGCGGCACACAGGCGTGGCAAAGAGAATCCAGCAACGAAGACCAGAAAGCTGCAGACTTCGACATGAAGAACGTGTTTCCGTCCGCATCAAAATAGAAAGGTTCGCATGCATGCACACCCATTACCATGAAACATGCTATGATTCTCAGCCAGTCCAGGAACACCACTCTCGATCCGTCAGCTCTCACGTCAGTTTTCATGCGCGTATTCTATCAATAACGGTGGTGCGCTGTCAATGATTTTTGGTATAATACGCACTTCCAATGGAGAAGTAAAAGATGAAGGTGTGCAAATTCGGCGGTTCTTCGCTTGCGAACGCGGCGCAGCTGAACAAGGTTATAGATATAGTCCTCGCAGACCCTGCGAGGCGGATTGTTGTTGTTTCTGCGCCTGGCAAGCGACATGGTGGCGACACAAAGGTTACAGACCTGCTGATTAAGCTGGCGCAGACTGCGCTCAACGGCGAAAACACCGATCGTGCGTTTGGCGAGGTCGCCGAGCGCTATGCCGAGATCGCGTCAGAACTCAGGCTTGGCGACGAAATCGTGCAGCGTATCCAGGACGACTTGCGCTCGCGTCTGGAACAGTGCGCCTCGTTGCGCCCCGATGAGTTCATGGACCTCATGAAGGCGGCTGGAGAGGACAACAACGCCAAGCTTGTCGCCGTGGCTTTTGAGGCGCGTGGCAAGAAGGCGCGCTATGCCAACCCGAGAGACACCGGCATGATCCTCACCGGCAGCTTTGGAGACGCCACGCTCGACCCGGAGAGCTACCAGAAGCTTGCCCGTGCTTTCTCTAACTTTGACGGGCTTGTCATATATCCGGGGTTCTTCGGCTATACGCGCGACGGCAAGGTGGCGACATTCCCGCGTGGCGGCAGCGACATAACAGGCTCCATCCTTGCGGCGGCGGTCTGCGCAGACGTCTACGAGAACTTCACCGACGTCGATTCTGTGTATCCGTGCGATCCGCGCATCGTCGAGGAGGTCAAGGAAGGCGAAGGCATCCCGACAATGACTTATCGCGAAATGCGCGAACTTGCGTACGCTGGTTTCGGCGTGTTCAACGATGATGCGGTCATTCCAGCGGTGCGTGCGCGCATACCTATCAACATAAGGAACACAAACCATCCGTCCGAGCCTGGCACGATGATACAGCAGTCGCGCCGCGTGGTTCCTGGAACGGTCGTTGGGGTCGCTTCGGCTGACGGGTTTGCAAACATCGTGGTAGAAAAGTACCTCATGAATCGCGAGGTTGGCTTTGGGCGCAGGCTTCTTCAGGTTCTTGAAGACGAGGGAATTTCATACGAGCACATGCCGTCAGGCGTCGACTCTCAGTGCGTTGTCGTAAAGGAGCAGTTCCTTCCAAAGGCGAGGGAGCACAGGATTGTGTCGCTCCTAAAGTCGGCGCTCAACCCTGATTTCGTCACCGTAGAGCGCGATCTCACTATGCTCATGGTTGTTGGCGAGGGCATGTGCTACACGCCAGGAATGCTTGCAAAGGCGTGTCTCGCTCTTGCCTCGGCAGGAATCTCTATGTCCATGGTAAACCAGGGATCGTCCGAGGTGTCGTTCATGATTGCCATACGCACGGCAGACCGCAATGCTGCGGTGCGCGCCCTGTACAAGGCGTTTTTCTGCTGAGGTGCTAGGTTGCCGTGGGCCTGAAGGGGATTTTTGTCGGCGGATGCATTGGCGGGCTTTTTGGAGGCCCGTTGGGAGCCGTGTTCGGCGCGGCGTTTGGGCATCAGGCCGAAAAGCGCATTAAGTCTGGTCGTAGACGTGGGGCTGGCGAACGCAGACGGACGCCGGGGCATCGCGTCAGGAATCCCCTTGCCGAGGCATACGCCGTGCTCGGAGCGCGGTCGACAGATACCTCGGATGAACTTGTGCGCAAGTACCGTGAGCTTGCGAAAAGGTTTCACCCAGACATGCTTCGTGCGCAGTCTCGTCCGGAGGCGGAGATTGTCGCCGCGACAGATCGCATGAGTCGCATAAACGCGGCGTGGGCGGAGGTGCGCACGGCGCGAGGGATTTGATAAATTGTCCATGATGAGTAGTAGTAAATCTATGAGAGGAAAACAACTGCTGGCCGCTGTCGTGGTTTCTTGCGTCTCTACGCTTTTCGGCGCGGTGGAGTGGCGCAATGTCGATCCTGAGCATCACATTGCCGGCCGCAAGGCGAGCGAAGGGTATCTTCAGGGCAAGGTCGTTCTGGTAGACCGCTGGGGTCTTGGGTGCCCACCATGCAGAAAACTGCTGCCGAGGATCGAAGAGGTGTGGCAGAGCTTCCGCACAAAGCCGTTCGTAGTTCTGGGAGGGCACTGCAAAGGATGGGGAGATGCTGACGGGATAAGGGCGATTGCGAAAGACCTTGGGCTTACCTACTCTATATATGAAGGAGCTGGGCTTGCCGTCGGAGAACCGTCGTTCAATTCCATTCCGTTCCTGTATGTAGTCGACGAGACGGGCAAGGTCATATACATGGGACGTGACGAGCGCACAGCCACGCAAGTCGTCGTCACGGCCTTGACTGACATGGAATCGCCAAAGAACGTAAGGCAGTGGAAGCATTTCCTTGACTTTGAGCTGGAGAACCTGCCTGGGCGCGCCTTCCTGCGCATAAATGAATTCAAGGAGAAGTTTCCTGACGATGCGAAGGCATACGCTGACAAGGAGCGCGAGCTGAAGGCGATTCCAGAGATCAAGAAGCTCGCAGAGCTTGTTGAGTTCTCGAAAAGGGCTAAGGATGCTCGAGAATTCGGCACCAAAACGGCGCAGAGGGCGAAATATCAGAAACTGGTTAGGGACGCCATTTCGGGGACTAAGTATGCATCGCTGCTCAAGTCCAATGATGCGCGAGTGGTGCGCGAAGCGAAAAACTCGCTTGCCGACCTGAAATGGACGGCGGCGGAATTTTGATTTTTCAGGAGGGTTGACCATGGATGAGTTCAAGAACATAACAGAGATTCTCGAGCGCAATGCGAAAAGCTGGCCCGACGATGTCGCGTTAGTCGAGATAAACCCGCAGGAGCTGGAGTCTCGCCATACTACGTGGCGCGAATACTCGCTTGTTGAAGGCTCGCCAATAGAGGCGTTTCGCAGCGAGATGACGTGGCGGCAGTTTGACGAGAAGGCCAACCGCTTCGCCAACCTGCTTCTCTCGCGTGGCTACAGAAAGGGCGACAAGGTCGCGATTCTCCTCATGAACTGCCTTGAGTGGCTCCCTATCTACTTCGGAGTGCTCAAAGCAGGCTGCATGGCCGTGCCGCTCAACTTCCGCTATACGGCCGACGAGATCAGGTACTGCCTTGAGCTTGCAGATGCGGCAGCCATCGTGTTTGGCCCTGAGTTCACCGGGCGCGTCGAGCAGGTTATAGACCGTGTGCCGCTCGTGCGTGACAGGTTCTACGTCGGCGACGACTGCCCGACGTTTGCGCTTTCCTACAGAGGTCTCATCGGCTACTGCTCTTCGAAGTCGCCTGCGATGTCGCAGACTCCGGACGACGAGGCAGCAATCTACTTCTCGTCTGGCACGACGGGCTTTCCCAAGGCAATCGTCCTTCAGCACAGGTGCCTGCTGCACAGTTGCCGCGTTGAGCAGGCACATCATGGACAGACTAAGGACGACTGCTTCCTGTGCATTCCGCCGCTCTACCACACTGGCGCGAAGATGCACTGGTTCGGGTCGTTCCTTGTCGGCGGGAAGGCTGTTTTGCTGAAGGGCGTCAAGCCAGAGTGGATCGTTAGGGCCGTCAGCGAGGAAAAATGCACTATAGTCTGGCTGCTCGTTCCGTGGGCTCAGGACATTCTGGACGCGATTGACCGCGGAGAGGTCAAGATCGGCGACTACCACCTCGACCAGTGGAGGCTCATGCATATAGGTGCGCAGCCTGTTCCGCCATCCCTCATCAAGCGCTGGAAATCGATATTCCCGAAGCACGACTACGACACCAACTACGGGCTGTCGGAGTCGACGGGGCCTGGTGCAGTGCATCTTGGAGTGGAGAACATAGACCATGTCGGGGCAATTGGAGTTGCCGGGTTTGGCTGGCAGACGAAGATCGTCGGCAAGGACGGCGTGACGCCTGTTGAGCGGGGCGAAGTAGGAGAGCTTGCCCTCAAAGGGCCGGGCGTGATGAAGGAGTATTACAAGAACCCGCAGGCAACGGCCGAGATTATGAAGGAGCCGGGATGGCTTCTCACCGGCGACATGGCCGAGGAGCGCAACGGCTTCATCTACCTCGTTGACCGCGCAAAAGACGTGATCATAACGGGCGGGGAAAACCTCTATCCGGTGCAGATTGAGGACTTCGTGCGTGCGAATCCGAAGGTCAAGGATGTTGCCGTAATAGGCTTGCCTGACGAGCGTCTTGGCGAAATTGCCGCTGCAATAGTGTCTGTAAAGGACGGCATGGCCATGACTGAGTCCGAGTTCAACGATTTCTGCCGCGATCTGCCGCGCTACAAGCGGCCGAGGAAAGTTATTTTTGCAGAGGTTCCGCGCAACCCGACGGGCAAGATCGAAAAGCCGAAGCTGCGCAGAATGTACGGCGCGGACGGACTCGTCGCGCAGCAGAACGGCATAAGCCTCGGCTGAGGGGGACTGCGGCGTGAGGGTCGTCGTCACGGCGGGTCCTACGCGGGAGTTCATCGACCCGGTTAGGTTCCTCAGCAATCCGTCCACCGGCAGGATGGGTTTTGCCGTTGCGGCGGAGGCTGCAAGATGCGGTCATGACGTTGTCTTAATAGCCGGACCTGTTGCGCTTCCGACGCCAAAAGGCGTAAGTCGCGTTGACGTGGTGAGTGCGCGTGAGATGTGCGATGCCGTGCTGTCGGTCGTGGGATTGCCGGACAATCCCACGGTTGTGGTGTCTGCTGCGGCTGTTGCCGACTGGCGGCCTGCGACATGTGCCCGCAAGAAGCTCAAGAAGCGCCATATGGATGGTGTTCTGAATTTGGTTCGCAATCCCGACATACTCAAGAGGCTTGCAGGCGTGGAGCGTCGCGCAGGCGGGAATCTTCGGCTTGTCGGATTCGCCGCGGAGACGGGTGACGCTGTCTGCGAGGCCGTGCGCAAATGCAGGGAGAAGCGGCTTTCGTTCATAGTGGCAAATGATGTAACTGAACCAGGTGCTGGTTTTGGCGTGGAAACGAACAAAGTCGCCTTTGTCTATCCTGATGGACAGGTCGAGCAGCTGCCTCTTATGTCCAAGCGCTCCGTCGCCCGCAGGATAGTCAGGCAATTGCAGCATCTGTATCCTTGAGACATTGTGTCTGTCCATCCTGCGCGGGAATTTTTGGTATAATACGGACAACATGAAGACTTTTTCAGATCCTGTCAAGCTGCAGCGCTGGTGCAGCGCAAGGAAACTCGCCGGAAAGCGCATCGCGCTTGTTCCGACTATGGGATACCTCCACGAGGGGCATCTTTCGTTGATTGAATGTGCGCGCAGGCGCGGCGCTGACGAGATAGTCGTGTCCGTCTTCGTGAACCCGGTGCAGTTCTGCCCTGGAGAGGACTACGAGAAGTATCCTCGCGACGAAAAGGCAGATCTTGCGAAGTGCCGCGCCGCTGGAGCCACGGCAGTGTTCTTCCCGACGCCGACTAACATGTACCTTGACAGACATTCCGTCTATGTGGTCGAGGAGGATCTCTCGAAGGGACTGTGCGGTGCGCGCAGGCCTGGCCATTTCCGAGGCGTGTGCACCGTTGTTGCTAAGCTCTTCAACCTGACGCACCCGGATTTCGCGGTGTTTGGGCAGAAGGACTACCAGCAGGCGCAGGTCATAAAGCGGATGGTGCGCGACCTGAACTTCGACCTGAAGATCGTTGTCGCGCCTATCGTGCGAGAGAAGACGGGGCTGGCGCGCTCCAGCAGAAACACGTACCTCGACCCTGCTGACCGCGAGCGCGCTACGGTCATATCGCGTACGCTCGCGGCAGTCAAGGACGGCAGCATCAAGACATTGGCCAAGGCGGCGAAGGCGATTGAAAAGGCGGGGCTTAAGGTGGATTATGTGGAATGTGTGGATGCGGAGACGCTTGAACCGCAGCGTCGCATAGAGAAGGGCTGCTGTGTGCTTGTTGCGGCGTACTGCGGCAAGACGAGGCTCATTGACAATTGCATAGTCTGACGGGGCCATGGTCGTGAGAAATCGGAGAGACAGGACGTGATGCAATGCGGATATTCTGCGCAGTAGGGTGCGTGCTTTTGCTGCTGTCTGGCTGTTCATGGCTCGGCAGCGGAGGGCAGGGCGAAATATCCGCGGTGTCGCCAGATGGCCGCAACAAGATACGTCTATATCTAAATCCACTTGCGTATGATGTTCTACGCGATGGCAGGGTCGTCGTGTCCAAAAGCCGCATATCGCTGTATGTGGAAGGCGAAAGGCTCAGCCGGGACGTGGAGACCACTGCGCCAGTCGTGTCGACCGGACGCGTGATGGGAAAGTTCTTCCCCTCCGTGTACAAGAAGCACAAGGTCTTTGAATCCGGGTACGAGACGCAGGTCGACTACGGGCGGTGGGGAGTGCATCTCATCGCCAGGGACGATGGCGTCGCCTATCGGTTCGAGACGCGTATGCCTGGCAGGATCCGAGTGAACGGGGAGCGCGCCGACTTTACGATTCCGGACAGCCGCGCAACTTGCTGGGTGCACTTCACCGACCGATTCGGCTGCGAGCAGACTAAGTGCGAGACACTCGAGGCAAGCGCCGTGCGGACAGATTCGGCAGCCAAGCGCATGATATACGCGCCGTTTGCCTACCGTGTCGGCAACACGACGGTGGCCGTTACGGAATCAGATGTTTGCGACTACCCCGTGCGCAACTTTGACGAGACGGAGTCCTCGTTCGGCGAGGCGGCGTTCAAGTCTGTTTTCGCAGGATGGCCAAAACGCACGCACCGCATAGACCGAGGATCAAAGACGTTCGAGACTGGCGGACGCAGAATTGTGGTTGACAAGCATGCCGACTGGCTTGTCGAGACCGCTGGCACACGCACGTTCCCGTGGCGTGTCTTCGCAATCGTCGATCGGTCGATCCAGCTCGTCGAGAGCGACATAGTGTACGCGCTCTCGCGTCCGTCGGCGGCGACCAACGACGTGTCGTGGGTTAAGCCGGGCAAGGTTGCGTGGGATTGGTGGAACGCTTTCGACAACAAGGGAGACCCCGATGGCTGCACCACAAAGACGTATATGCGCTTCGTGGATTTCGCTGCGGACAACGGCTTCGAGTATATCATAATGGACGAGGGCTGGAGCGAAAAGCTAGACATCTGGAAGTTCAGCCCCCGAGTGGACGTTCCGAAGATCATTGAATATGCAGAACGGCGCGGCGTAGGAATAATACTGTGGATGGCCTGGGCGCAGGTTTATGGAGAGGAGGAGAAAGTGGCGGCGCATTTCGCAAAGATCGGCGCGAAGGGGTTCAAAGTCGATTTCATCGAGCGCGGCGATGCCGACAGCGAGCGCTTCATGTGGAAGTTTGCGGAGGAGTGCCGCAAGAACCGCATGCTTGTCGCCTACCATGGCTCACACCGTCCTACTGGCATGAGTCGGGCATATCCGAACGTAATCAATTACGAGGGGGTGTACGGCCTGGAGCAGATGAAGTGGTTCGACGGCAACCCTGGCATACTCGACAACGACGTCAAGATATGCTTTACGCGGATGACAGCGGGGCCTATGGACTATACCCCTGGCGCAATGGACAACTATGCGATAGGAAAGTATCCGAAGCGTGAAGCAGGTGCGAATGCGCGGCGCGGCCATGTATTCACGAATCCCGGGTCTTTGGGCACGCGCAGCCGGCAGATGGCCATGGTCGCGCTTTACTACGCTCCGCTCCAGATGCTTTGCGACTCGCCCACGAAATACGAGCGCAACAGAGAATGCCTGTCGTTCATGGCCAGAATCCCAACTACATGGGATGAAACGATCGGGCTCGACGGCACACCGGATTCGTACGCTGTCGTGGCTCGTCGGAAGGGCGACGTCTGGTATGTCGCAGGCATTACGAACGAGAAGGGGCGGTACTACACTCTTGACACCTCGTTCTTGCCCGACGGCGAATGGGACATAGAGATGTTCAGAGACAAATACGATTCGGGCGAGAATGCGAAATCGTATTTTCATACTCGCCTTGGGATTCGGCGCGGCGAAAGCATAGTCGTCAGGATGGCACCAGGGGGAGGTTTTGTAGCGAGGATCACAAAATGACGTCATCGGTATACATAGCGAAGAATGTCTACGGCGGCGACGGGCTTGGCCGCCTCGGCGACGGGCGCGTTGTATTCGTGCCTGGCGCGTGGGCAGGCGAGCAGGTTCGAGCCGAAATAGTGGATCAGAAGTCGCACTTCGCGCGTGCGCGTCTGGTTGATGTAATTGAGCCGTCGCCAGAGCGAATTGTACCAGGGCTTTCTGTTCCCGGCATGGTTTACTCAGGGCTGAGCTACCGAGCCGAGTGCGAGGCGAAAGAGGGTCAGCTCGCTGATTTCTTCTCCCGGGCGCGCATCCCCGTTCCTGAAATCGTGCGTTCCAGGCCTCCGGCCGATCCACTCGCGTACCGCAACAAGGTCGTCTACCACTTTGCTAAGAAGGGTGGCCGCTGGGTAATTGGATACAGGCAGGAGCCAGGACACGACATTGTGGACATTGAGGATGATCCGCTTGCGGTTCGAGAGATTAATGCCAAGCTACGGGAAATCAGGCGAGGTGTCACGGCGTTGCTCATGACGGGGCCGGAGGCTGTCAGGCGCGATGTCGAACGCAGCGGCAATGTCACGGTGCGTTGGTCACGCAAGTCAGGCGTGAAATGGTGGGTTGGCGAGCCGCCAGCCGGGCTGGTTCTCAGGGAAACAGTGTGCGGACTTGATTTCGAGGTTCCTGCTGGGGGATTCTTCCAGGTCAATCCGGCGGTCGGCGAACAGCTTGTAGGAGCCGTCTGCGACGCTTACGCGGCAAGAGCGGACGAATCGCCCAGCATAGCGGATCTTTACTGTGGCGTCGGCGTGTTTGGCCTTGCCTGTCTGCGCCGTGCGGCTGAGGCGGGTGTTGCGGCATCGCTTGCAGGCGTTGAGAGCGGGCGGCAGGCTGTCGAATTCGCGAAGCGGAACGCCGTTTCGCAGAAGGTAGAAAACGCTAGGTTCTTTGTCGGGCGCGTGGGACAGAGCATGCGGCGAGTGCCGATTGACCGGCGCACTACCGTTGTCGTCGATCCGCCGCGCGGAGGGCTTGAGCGTGGCGTTGCGCGTGCGATTGTCGCGTCTGGGGCGCTCAGGGTGTTCTACGTCAGCTGCGATCCGGCTACGTTGACGCGCGACTTGCGAGAGCTTGCTAGGGCGTACGACGTCGAGTCGGTGCGATGGTTCGACATGTTCCCGCGCACGGCTCGCTTCGAGACGTTTGTGGCGTTGCGTCGGCGCGGAGCATGAAATGGTTCTGGCGATGAAGCGGTGGAGTGCGCAATGAAGATATCCGTCATAACGGTGTGTCGCAACTCCGCATCGACCTTGCCAGATGCGATCGACAGCATAGCTCGCCAGCGGCGTGATGACTTTGAAGTTGAGCACATAGTGGTGGACGGTGGTTCCACTGACGGCACTGTGGACTTTCTGCGTTCGTGCGAGGGCGTCATATGGGTGTCTGAGCCAGACCGCGGCACCTACGACGCCATGAACAAGGGCATACGCATGGCTACAGGAGACGTCGTTGGCATTCTCAATGCTGATGACGTCATGGCTTCCGACGACGTGCTGTCCGCAGTGGCGATGGCATTCGCAGACGATGGGCTTGATGCGGCGTACGGAGACGTGCGATTCGTCGCGCCGGATGTCTTTTCGGTGGGCGCGTTGCGGTCGGTGCATGTGCGCCGCTACTGCAGTGCGCGCTACTGGCGTCCGTGGATGTTTCGGTTCGGTGCCATGGTTCCGCATCCGAGTTTCTACTGCCGCCGAGCTCTTTTCGGTAGACTTGGCTTGTACGAGAACGAGCTGTACCCGAGGAGTGCGGACTTTGACCTTGAGCTTCGCTTCATCCGCCTTGCGCATGTGCGTACGCGCTATCTGGGGCGCTGCATGGTAGTGATGCGTTCTGGTGGGCAGTCGACCACGTTTGACAACAATCGTTTCAACCGAGAGGATCTCGCATCGCTCCGCAGCCACGGGATATGGTCTGCAATGTGGCTAATTCAGCTGAAGTACGTTTTCAAAATATGGGGTTTCGTGGTTCCGAGGTTGTCAATGGGGCATAAAGTCAAACTTGGAAAAACATCGTAACATGAGCATTGACTTTTGCGTCTAAGTTGGTGTATAATACACAGCGAATGCAGAAAGAGTTTTCTATACATATGTTCTGTCTGGCGCTCGCAACGTGCGCCACGGTATGTTTTTGCGGTTGCACGGCTGTATCTGATGCGTATCGCGACACATTCGGCAAGCGCGAGCAGGTTGATTCATCCGTGGTTGCAACATGGTGGGACGGGCCTCGCATTCGTCCCGGCATTTCGCTTGTTGTGCAGATTAGCTCCGTTGCGGCGCCTCCAACGACGATGACGGTGCTTGTCGATCAGAATGGCGACATCACGTTGCCGCTCCTTTTGCAGGAGCCAGTCGCGTGCGACGGGCTTACGCTCGAAGCTCTAAAGCAGAAATTGGTCAAGGCGTATTCAAAGTACTATCGCCAGCCAATGGTTACGGTCACGTTTGCGCCGTATGATGGCCGTGGGGTTTCTCCGTGGGGAACAGTGACGGTGCTGGGAGAGGTCGGCAATCCAGGCCCTGTCAACATGCCTGCCACAATGGATCTTACTGTTACGAAGGTGCTTCAGGCTGCCGGAGGCTGCAAGCCATTTGCAGACAAGACGGCAATACGTGTCACTCGTTGCGACAAGGACGGCAACCAGACTAGGACTTACGTGAACATAAACGAAATCGGGAAAGACGGGCGCGTCGACAAGGACATGCCGCTGCGGGCAGGTGACGTCGTTTGGGTTCCCGAAACATGGTACTAAAAACGAAGGGAGAGGTCTAAGATGAAAAAAATGATGGTTGTGCTGGCTGCGACTCTGCTGGCATCAGTTTCGATGGGCCAGGCAGGCGGTGCCAAGGCTACTACGCTTGCGTCGGCGCGTGCAAAGATTACTCAGGTAATCGACAACCCGTCTGAGATGACGGCGCTGATGAGTGGGCTCTCTGCCGATGACCAGAAGGCTTTCCTTTCGGAAGTGAATGCGGCAATCCTCACGATGCCTGGCGACGAGGCCGAGCGCACCGCAAAATATGTTGCAATCACCGATGCGGCTCTGGCGGGAGCTCAGAAGGGCAACGCTCTTGCACTTGTCGCAGAGGTGTTCGCCACGGTTCCGCCTGCATCGCTGGCTGCTGTCAATGAGAGCCTTGGCGCTGGTCTTATGAACCGTGCGGCGGACAAGGGCGTTACCTATACCGACGATCAGTACATAAAGATTGCTCAGACGGTCATGGAGAGGGTTAACGAGCGCGTCGCCAATGAGGATAATTCTGGTGTTCGCAGCGGCTTTGCGGCGCTTATGCTTATCCGTGGCTCCAACAGCGCGTCGAACGACGCTATCTACGATGCAATTGTCGAGGCCATGCCCGAAGCCTCTCGCAACGATGCCAAGGTCGAATGGTTCCCGGCGGCTCTTGGACGTGATCGCGAGAAGTCGTACGAACCCATGCTGGCGTTGACCGATGGCGAGTTGACCAACCCCCTCGATTACGATGTTCAGCATATGTTGTCTATTCGTGTGCCCGGTCCGATGAATCCCATCGGTGTGTTGGCCGACATCTCAGGCAGCAGTACCGACAAGTCGTTGACGCCGGACACGATTAATCCGGTTGTTGATGCAATCCAGAACCCGACTGACTACCAGTTGCCTTCGCTTGGCGCTGGTGCGCCTTTTGATGATCCTCATCATATGGTTGATTGGGTCACTCGTCGGCCCATGTCACAGCCGGAAGAGCCTATTCACGGCTACCAATATCAGACCACTCGTTGAACTCGCTTCGTACGGAGATAAAAATGAGAAAGCTCTCAATATTTGTAATTGCGGCATCTTTGACCGCAGTGGCATCCGCAGAGGTCCTCGATAGACCGACGGGAATAAGGATTGGCCAGCGCATGACGCTGAGGCCGTATGTATCGCTCTCTCTGGCGTATGATTCGAATGTTGGTGGCCGCAGCAGTGGCAACAAGAGCAGTGGCGATTTCCTGTGGACGGTCAATCCTGGTCTTGGATTGGACTACAAGGCCGAGAACTGGGCGCTTCTGCTCAACGTCTACTATAATTACCACGCCTACACCAAGAGCGAGAATTCCAACCACCACAATCAGCACACGTATGGCGAGACGCTGCGTTGGAACTGGTCGAACTCCAAGGGTGTCGAGAAGGGTTGGGCTCTCATGTTGAGTGAGACGTACAGCAAGGTTGCAATGTCAGACGACCTCTCCTACTACGATGGCCGCAGCTACACGGCGGATCGTAGCCAGCTGACTGTTAACGGAGCCATTCAGCGCCGCTTTAACGAGCATTGGCACGCCGACCTCAGCGCCAGCTATTACAATCTCGACTATGAGAATGTCGATTCTGATCCAACGCGTTCCGCGCTGTATGGTTGGCAACGTTGGACGGCCAGTGCCGAGATGGGCTTTGCGCCTTCTCGCTGGACTGACATCATTGGAGCCATTGGCTATCATGGCTACGTTCAGGACAATGTCGCATGGACGGGATTGAGCCGGGATTCTCAGGGATACACTGCGCAGGTTGGTCTTGGATCTTATGCGACCGAGCGTATCACCTACCGCGCTCTTGCTGGTTGGAGCCGTTTTGAGTATGCAAACAATGCATCGGCATCCGATGGGTTCGTCTACACCCTCTCTGGCAACTGGAAGATTGACGATACTCTCCAGACAATGTTGCTTGCGACAAGCTACTATCAGCCGTCTGAGCGCTCTCAGGCTTCAAAGTCCCGCACTGATGCCATCAGCTGGGGCATAGCCAAGGCTCTTGTGCGTGGCAAGCTTCGTACCACGTTGGACATGACCTATCGCCACGAAAAGCATGAGTCGATTGCGTACGGTGGCACGGAATATGACATCGATGTGTTTACTGCGCGACTTGGATTGAACTACACGATAAATCGCTTCCTAACGGGCTTTATCTATGGTGAGTATCTGCGTTCATGGAACAGCGAGAGCGATACTCAGGGCTCCTACTGCGACTATGACCGCTGGAGGGTGACCACAGGCATCAGGCTGACGTACTAAAGTGCAGAAATTCATAGCCAAATACGGGCTGGCGGCGCATCTTGCCATTCTGGCGGTCGCGCCGCTCTTCCTATTTCCATTTTACGGGGAGGAAACAGTTGCAGTTGTGCTGCTCTGGTTGTCGCTTCCCGCAGCAGCTTGGATATTCATGCAGCCGTCTGTTCGCCGCGGCGAGATGTTGCACAACTCGCGGCAGCGCGTGGCCTCTGAGGTGTTTCGCGATCCAATTTTCTGGGTGATGCTTGTAGTTGTGGCATGCTGCGGCTTGCGTGCCCTCAACTCGGGAATTGCAATGGTGTATGACGCCGAGACTGCGAGTTGGCAAATGGCTAGCCCGGAATTTCCTCTCATGCCGGCATCTGTTGGAACGTCCGGCTTCTTGCCGTTTGCGGCATCTGTTGCCTGCATGGTTCTTCTCATTGGCTGTCGCAATGCACTTGGGCGTTCTGCCAGACAGGCGTATTTTCTGATCTCATCGGTTTTGGCCGGGCTTGCTGCTGTGATGGCGGTTGTTCTTGCCAATCTAGGCAACGAATTGGCTTCACATGCCATGACCTGTCCGTATCAGGAACTTTCATACGTTGGCGTTGCTTTTGCAGTGCATTTTGTTTCTGGGCTTATCGCCGTGGTTGCTGTTATTGAAAACAAGTGGAATAGGGTTATGCCGCTGCTTATCCTGGCTGTCGGCGGAACGGCTGCTGGAGCATACGCATTCTCGCCGGCTTACGTATCGGGAATAGGTCTTGCCGTCTGGCTTGTGCTGTTTGCGTATTCGTTTTTCTATGCTCTGCGAATTCTGCGCAACGCATCGGAGTTCAAGATGATTCTTGTGTTGGGCGTGTCATTGTTGAGTGCATGGGCGCTTGTTGCGATGACCATGCCACAGTCTGTTTTCCATGCTCGCGCAACGTCCATTTGCGAGTGTGCGTTTTTCCCGGATTGGTACGCTGCGGCGAGGAAGACGCTATCGGATTTAGCCCTGAAGGTATGGATGACGAATTCATGGACGGGTACCGGCGTGGGGAGCTTTGGTCTGGACATACGTTTCAACGCAGTTCCGTCCGACTGGGCTTCGATACCGCGTGGCCTTGTAGCTCCGCCGTTTGGATGGCTTAAGTTACTTGTGGAACGTGGCATTTTCGGCGCGGCTTTGATGGCGGTTCCTCTCATTCTTCTGCTTGCGACGTACATGTGGCGGCTTGTCGGATGGCTTTTAGTGCGTACGCCGCCTCAGCCGGGCTGTTGGATGGCGTTGCCGGTGTTGCTTGCCGTGGTTGCAATGGGTTGCTTTGACTGCTCGTATCTGCGTGCCGATGTGATGATGGCTGTTGCTGGAATTCTCGCGTTGTCGGCGAGTTCTTTCCCAAAGGCCGCAAAAGGAGGTAAAAATGGCTGACAAGCCGATTTATTATGGTGGCCGGAGCGGTGGACCTATGTACTATGGCGGTCATGGCGGCGGATCCATGGCGTATGGCGGCAAGAAGCCGATGTATTATGGCAGTGGTTCGTCGCGTAGCTATGGTTCGTATGGTTCATATGGTTCATATGGCTCATATGGCTCCTATGGGGCATATGGTGGTGATTCGTCGGGGCAGGGCAACGAGGGTTCCGTTATCGGAACGATTACTGTTTCTCGCATTCTGCGCGTCATTTCGCAGCGATGGCTTTCGATTTTTGTGTTCCTTCTAGTTGGCCTAATCGTAGCTTTTGCCGTCTACCGCATCTCGCCGACAATCTATCAGGCGACAAGTGAGTTTACGATGGACATGAGACGTTCATCCGGCGGGCGTGGGCAGGGAGCGCTTGCCGAGGCTACTCCGGACTTCGGCAACACCTATGCGGAAATCTTCAATACACGCATATCGGACTGGCGCAGCGACAAGGTCATAACCAAGGTTGTTCAGCAATATCGCGCGAGCCACCTCTCATCAACCGTCTCAGACGAAGAGATAATAGGAACGCTTGGCGGCTCGGAGATGGAACTTGTCCGCAATTCGCGTATCATAACGATCTCGGTTAGGTCCCGGACGCCGGCTCTTTGCGCAGCTCTGGCCAATGCATACGCCGAGGCAATCGAGTCCTTCACCGACGAGGAGAACAAAGTCAGGTGCGACAAGGCAGTTGCCCAGATACACGCGAACGTAGAGCGCAAACGCCGCGAGGTGGACAAGATAGCCAAGCAACTCCTTGATTTCCGCACCGCAAACAAAGTCGACAACCTTCGCTCGTCGCGTGAGACGGTGCAGCAGGGACTTTCCAAGACGACCGGCGACATCCTTGCGTTGGAAACCGAAGAGACTCAGCTGATTGAATGGGAGAAGATGCTCTCAGCTGTGCAGAAGGATCCCGCCAGCTACGGAAATCTCTCGACTGGAGTTCCGCGTGCACAGGAGATTGCCACGGAATTCAGGTCATATCAGGACGCTGAGGAGAAGTGCCAGAAGTTGATGTTCTCGTTCACCGACAGCCACCCAGAAGTGATTTCCGCGAAGAAGGAACTCGACCTCTCAAAGCAGCGGTTCCTTGACGCTGCGGCTCGGGCCTTGCTGACAGGTCGTTCCACGCTGAGGGTCGCTCGCAACAGGCTCTCAAACCTTCGCCAGAAGCAGGAGGATCTCAGAAACGAGCTTGCGTCAATCGAGCAGCGCATTGTGTTGGCGGAGTCAGGCCTTGGCCAGCTGGAAGCAGAGTTTGGCGTTGCCAACCGCGTGCTAGAGGGCCTTATCATGGATGAGAACAAGGCTCGCATTGAAGCAGAGTCGAACAACGAAATTGTTCGCGTCGGTCGCCCTGCAGGCGTTCCGTCGAAGCCTGTGCTCCCGAACCCGACGATGATCTTTGGTGCAGGAATCGCGCTTTCAGTGGTTGTCGGCATTCTTTTCGTTCTCATCATTGACAACCTTGAGGACACGGTCGTCAATCTTGCGGATATTGAAGGCCGTCTGTCGCTCAAGGTGTTGGCAGTCTTGCCGCACGTTCGCAGGAAGAAGCGTGAGGAGGTTGCAAAGAACCTGATCGACGACAAATACTCTCAATTCTCCGAATCTGTGGCAGGCCTGCGTAACTTGCTGGACTCGCCTCGCTACGAGGCGCTGAGCCATTGCCTGCTCATCATTTCCACTCAGCCTGGCGAAGGCAAGACGATTACTTCCACATCGCTTGCCATCGCCTATGCCCAGGCCGGGCGCAAGACGCTTCATGTGGACTTCGACCTTCGTCGTCCGCGACTTGCGCGCATCTGGGGCGTTGACATCGACAAATCGCGCAGCTTCTCGCACGTGTTGCAGTCGGCCGGAACGGAAAAGCCGGACTTTTCAGCATTGGTTAACAAGGTTTCGGTTCCGAATCTTGACGTAATTTGCTCGTTGGCCCCGGAGGGAATCTCTCCGGCGACGATATTCGGCTCAGCTGCGGTGCCGAAGTTCTTTGAGTGGGCGCGTGCGAACTACGACCATATTATAGTCGACTCGCCTCCATACGGCGTTGTCGGCGATGTTGTGTCGCTTTCAGTCATGGTGGACTCTGTTATCATAATGTGCTGTCCGGATCGTACGCACTTTAGGCCTATTCAGTACTGTTCGCGCAGTCTTACAGAGGCTGGTGCGAACATCCTTGGAGCCGTCGTAAACGATATCGAGGTGTCCAGTGCAAGTGCCTTCACGCCTCATTCGCACGGGCACAAGGGCAAATACGGTTACGGCTATGGTTACGGCTATGGCTATGGCTACGGCTATGGCTACAAGCCGAAGGAAGAGATGGTCAAGAAGGAGAGCAAGAAAAACGATGGCGCAGCCGTGAGTTCCGCTGCAAAGGGCTTGGCGGATGATGAATAAGCGCTGCATTGTTACTGGCGGCGCGGGCTTTATTGGGTCTGCGCTGGTCAGGCTTCTGCTCGGCGAGACGGACGCCACCGTGTTGGTCGTTGACAAGTTGACTTATGCGGGCGTTCCTGAGTCCCTTAAGGAAGTCGGGCTTGATCCTGCTACGCTTGGTTCGTCTAATCCTCGTCTTTCGTTTCTGAAGGCCGACATCTGCGATGCGGCTTCGATGGACAGGGCATTCTTTGACTTCAGGCCTGACACGATCTTCCACCTCGCAGCCGAGTCTCACGTCGATCGTTCGATCGACGGTCCAGGAGAGTTCGTTCGCACGAATGTCACCGGCACGGCTACTCTCCTCCAGACGGCGTTGGCTTACTGGAAGACGCTCGACGCTACAGCCAAGGCAGCATTCCGCTTCCAGCACATATCGACAGACGAGGTCTATGGTTCGCTTGGCGATGAAGGTTTCTTTACCGAGAAGACACCGTACTCCCCACATTCGCCGTATTCGGCTTCAAAGGCGGCAAGTGATCATCTTGTGCGCGCCTGGCATGACACGTATGGCCTGCCTACGCTCATCACCAACTGCTCAAACAACTATGGGCCCTACCATTTCCCCGAGAAGCTGATTCCTCTTGTCATACTCAACTGCCTTGACGGAAAGCCGTTGCCGGTGTATGGGAAGGGTGCGAATGTTCGTGACTGGCTGTTTGTTGAAGATCATGCTCGCGCGCTTGTGTTGGTGAATGAAAAGGGTGTGCCAGGCGAAACTTACAATGTCGGAGGGCACAACGAACGCACCAACCTTGAGGTCGTGAAGGCGATATGCGCCGTTCTGGACGAGCTACGTCCGCGAGCAGGGGCTCCCAACTTGCATGCGAAGCATGAAGACTTGATAACATACGTGGCCGACAGGCCGGGGCACGATCTAAGGTACGCCATAGATCCGACGAAGCTTATGACTGAGCTTGGATGGAAACCGCGCGAGAATTTTGAGACCGGCATTCGTCGTACGGTCAAATGGTATCTTGACAACGAATGGTGGTGGCGACCGATACGTGAAAAGAAGTATTCGGGACAGCGGCTCGGCAAGGGCTGACCGCCACGGCCAGGTTTTGGTATAATACACTAACAATCCCAAAGAACTCCAAAGAGGCATCCTACTATGAATCAGGCAGAGAAAGAGCGGCTTGCCAAGGTTGGCAAGGCATTTAACGCAAAGAAGTACATTGAGAACGAAATCGAGGCGATTCGCGCACAGGTTGGCGACAGTCGCGTACTGCTCGCAATGTCGGGAGGCGTTGACAGTTCGGTCTGCGCGGTGCTGCTTCACAAGGCAATCGGCAAGCAGCTTACCTGCGTGTTCGTTGACCATGGTTGCATGCGCCTAAACGAAGCCAAGGAAGTCAAGAAGGTGTTCAAGGGCAAGTTTGGCATCAACCTTATTCAAATTGACGCAGAAAAGCGCTTTCTCGACAAGGCCAAAGGCATCATCGACCCAGAGCTAAAGCGCAAGTGCATCGGTGGCGAGTTCATAAATGTCTTCGCAGATGTCGCCCGCGACCTGAAGAAGAAGCTTGGCGACATTGAGTTCCTCGGGCAGGGAACGATTTACCCCGACATCATAGAGTCCGGCGTCGGTGGACACAAGGCCGTCAAGGCCCATCACAACGTTGGTGGACTTCCAAAGGACATACTCTTCAAGGGCCTAGTCGAGCCTGTAAAGTATCTCTACAAGGACGAGGTGCGCAAGGTCGGCAAGCTTCTCGGCATTCCAGAAGAGATGGTCATGCGTCAGCCTTTTCCGGGTCCGGGGCTTGCCGTTCGCTGCATAGGTGAACTCACCAAGGAAAAGCTGGACATCCTTCGTCAGGCCGATTTCATCTTTCGTGACGAGATGCACAAAGCGGGGCTCGACAAGAAGGCTCAGCAGTTCTTCGCCATTATGACGAACGTCAAGTCGGTCGGGGTCAAGAACGGCGCCCGCACTTTTGGCTATGTTATCGGCATTCGCGCAATCTCGACATCGCAGTTCGTGAAGGCTGGCGTAGTAGAGCTTCCGTTCAAGTTCGTTACGATGGTCGCAGAGAAGATTGCAACGAAGGTCAAGGGCGCGAACCGTGTCGTCTGGGACATAACTCCAAAGCCTCCGGCCACGATCGAGTGGGAATGAAGCGGGTTTTCATTGACGGGAGCGCGGGCACGACAGGGCTTCGCATCCGCGAACGGCTGGCAGGTCGCGGCGACTTGGAGCTGCTCGTTCTGCCTGAGTCCCTGCGCAAGGATGTCGCGGCTCGGCGTGACGCGTTGAATGCCGCAGATGTAGCGTTTCTTTGCTTGCCAGACGCAGCAGCGGTGGAAGCTGTTGCGCTCATTGAAAACTCCGATACCGTTGTGATCGACACGTCTACAGCGCATCGCACCGCCGACGGCTGGGAATATGGCTTTCCCGAGCTGGCAGGTCGCCGCGAACGCATAGCCGCGTCGAAGCGCATTGCGAATCCAGGTTGCCACGCGAGCGGATTCATAGCGCTTGTCGAGCCGCTTGTGCGTGCAGGACTGATAGCGCGAGAAGAAAAGCTTTGCGCCTTCTCGCTTACTGGATATTCTGGCGGCGGCAAGAAGATGATCGCCGACTACGGGGAAAGGGGGGCCGAGAATATCTATCTTGGAGGGCGTCAGTACGCGCTTGGGCAGTCGCACAAGCATCTTCCAGAGATGGTTAAGATATGCGGGCTTTCAAGCGCACCGTGCTTCTCTCCGATTGTTGTGCCGCACTATAGCGGCATGGAGGTTACGGTTCAGCTTTTCAATCGCGATTTGGCGGCGATCAAGGCCTGCTACAGCGACTACTACAAGTCATCGCTTGTTCGGTTTGTTGACGACGCGGCAGCTGTCGATAGCGGGTTCCTGTCGTCTGCTGCGCTTTCTGGCCGCGATGACATGGAAATTTCCGCCTATGGCAATGGCGAACGCGTTCTTCTCGTTTCGCGTTTTGACAATCTTGGGAAGGGCGCGTCTGGCGCGGCGATTCAGAACATGAACCTCGTTCTGGGCTGTGCGGAAGATGAAGGACTGGAGAGAATCTAAGTTGCAGGAGGAAAGACAATGAAGAAACTGTTTGGCTTTTTGGGATTGACGGCGGCTATTGCTGGTTGCTGCACGGGCAACTGTCCAAAGGACTCGGGCACGACGTTTGCGCGTGATGCGCTTCAGAAGTATGTCGATTCCGGTGAGCTTCCAGGGGCGGTGAACGTATTCTACAAGGACGGAGTCCAGGAAACGTGTTGCATTGGCTATGCGGATGTTGACGCCAAACGCCCGATTACGCTGGACGATGTCTACATGCAATGCTCGCAGACGAAGGGATTCTGCGGCGTGACGATAGCCATGCTTGTCGAAGAAGGCAAGATTTCGTTGGACGACCCAGTTTCCAGATATCTGCCTGAGTTCAATGAACTGTGGGTCGAAACCAGAAACGGCGACGGGACTAAGACGCTCACCAGGGCAAAGAACGTCCTCACGGTTCGCATGGTCATGAACCACACAGGTGGCTTCCCGTTTGAGCTTCCCAACTGCATTGCCATGGGTGGTTGGTCGCGACGCATGCCGCTCAGGAGCGTGGCGGCGACTGCTGCGTCACAGCCGATCGCGTTTGAGCCTGGTACAAAGTCTCAGTATTCAAATGTTGGCATTGACATTGGAGCGGCGATAGTTGAGGTTGTGACGGGAACGCGCTGGGAAACCTTCCTCAAGGAGCGTGTCCTTGATCCGCTTGACATGAAGGATACTGGCTTCTGGCCTTCCGATGAGCAGCTTGCGCACAAGATTGAGCTGTATGATGTCAAGGGAGGAGAACAGGCCAAATGGCGGAGTCAGGCGGATTGGATGCAGCGTCCGTACAATGATGACCGCGTGTTCTCGTCTGCCGGCGCTGGTCTATGGACGACGGCCCGCGACCAGCTCAGGTTTTACAAGATGCTCATGAACCTTGGTGTCGGCGAAAATGGAGTTCGCGTCCTCAAGGAGGATACGGTCAAGGCGATTCTCGCGACTTCCACGCGTCCTGTGGGCAAAACGACGGACGGCAAGAACTTTGGCGGCTATTCGCTTGGCCTGAACGCACCGGTCAAGGACAGCGACGACGCCTGGTTTGGGCATGGCGGCGCATGGAAGACCAACTGCTCCGTCAATTGGCACAGGAAGGAGCTTAAGCTTTGGGTTGTGCAGCAGTGCGGAGATGTGCGTCCGTGGGAGAAGGCGCGAGGCGAGGCTTCCAACAAGTTCTTCAAGTACGTTGCCGACACTTCCGGCGTTGACGCCTACACCGGGCGTCTGAATTAATGGCTGCGTTTTCCGACACCGCCAAGTCTTCGGCGTCGGAACTGCTGGTGTTGTAGGCGACAGGTGATGTCATGCAGAGCTATCGTATTCCGTGTTTGCGATAAGCTTGTGAAGGTGCTTGCCCAGAATATGGTATAATACGTGGGGATGAGGAGCGAAAGAAAGAGCGACGAACTGAATCGGTCGACCGCGTTTGACAACAAACTGCGGCCGACTGATTTTAGCGGATTTGTCGGGCAGGAGAAGATACGAGACAGGTTGATGCTGGCTGTGAAGGCGGCGAAGGAGCGTGGTGAAGCTCTTGACCATGTCCTTTTCTCAGGGCCGCCAGGTCTTGGCAAGACAACCCTTTCATACATTCTCGGTGATGCGATGGGCGCGAACGTCAAGACGACGTCCGGCCCCGTCATAACGAAGCCGGGCGATCTCGCGGGGCTTCTCACGTCGCTTGAGCCCGGCGATATTGTGTTCATCGACGAAATACACAGACTTGCGAAGACCGTCGAGGAATATCTGTACTCTGCGATGGAAGACTACGCAATCGACATAGTGCTTGACCAGGGGCCGAACGCTCGTTCAGTGCGTCTTGACCTGCCGCGCTTCACGCTTGTCGGGGCGACTACTCGTATAGGTCTGATCGCTGCGCCGCTCAGGGCCAGGTTCGGTCTTGTCAACCGGCTGTCGTACTATGAGCCTGTGCATCTTGCTGAAATCGTGAAGCGTTCAGCCGCGAAGCTCGGCGTTGACATAGACGATGCCGGAGCCCTTGAAATAGCGCGTCGCAGCCGCGGAACTCCTCGCATAGCTAACAACCTCCTGAGGCGTGTGCGCGACTACGCACAGGTCAATGCCGGCAACTTCATAACGGGAGAGGTCGCAACTGCTTCTCTTTCGCTCCTGGAGATCGATCCGCATGGGCTTGACGAAATGGACCGACGCATCCTTGAGTCCATCTGTGCAAAGTTTGGCGGTGGACCAGTCGGGCTTTCCACGATAGCCGTTTCTGTTGGCGAAGAGCCGGACACTATTGAGGAGGCGTACGAACCGTTCCTCATAATGGAGGGCTACATGGAGCGCACGTCGAAAGGCCGGGTGGCCACGGAGCTGGCATGGAAGACGCTCGGGCTCTCCCCGCTTGCACGTCAGGGCGAACTCGGCATCTAGATATTTGGTATAATACAAGTCCACAAAAGACACGGATATAGAAACATGGCCTGGTTTGTAGAAAAGACTGAGAAGCCGAAGATACCGCCGGCGAAGGCGCTTTGGGCGATATGCCCGAAGTGCAAGAGCCACTTTGAAAAAGCGGTTTGGAAGAAGAACAACTGCATCTGTCCAAAGTGCAACTACCACGGGCGTCTCTCGGCGCGCGAGCGCATCGCGCAGACGTCCGACGATGGAACATTCGCAGAAGTGTTCCGTGCGGTAAGCTATTCTGACCATCTGGAGTTCCACGATGCGACGGGGCCGTACAAGGCGAAGGTCGAGGCGACTATAGCGAAGTCCGGAGAGACCGAGTCGGTTGTGATGGGAACTTGCAAAATAGACGGGCACAAGGCAATGCTCGGCGTAATGGACTTTGCGTTCATGGGCGGCTCGCTTGGCACGGGCACCGGTGAGCGCATAGCGCGCGCATGCGAGCAGGCAATCGCGGAGCGCCGTCCGCTTGTCCTGTTCAGCGCATCCGGCGGCGCCCGCATGCACGAGGGCATCCTCTCGCTCATGCAGATGGCCAAGACGTCTGCCGCGATTGCGCGCCTGAAGGAGGCGGGTCTTCCGTACATATCTGTTCTGACAGATCCTACGACTGGCGGCGTCAGCGCGAGCTATGCGATGCTTGGTGACATCAACATCACCGAGCCAAAGGCCCTCATCGGCTTCGCTGGGCGTCGCGTGATAGAGAACACTATCCACCAGAAACTGCCGGACGACTTCCAGTCGGCCGAGTATCTGGAGGCGCACGGCTTCATAGACAAGATTGTCGAACGTGCCGAGATGAAGGGCTTTATCGCCAAGATGCTGGAGTATTGGGGGTTCTGACATGAAGACTGCGATGGACTGTGTAAAGCTGGCGAGGGATCCGAAGCGGCCCCACCTTAAGGATTTCATCAGTATCATGTGCAGCGACTTTGTTGAGCTGCACGGCGACAGGCTTGTGAACGACGACCGTGGGCTGATAGGCGGATTCGCCACAATTGACGGCGTAAAGGTTCTTGTTCTTGGCCACAACAAGGGCTCCACTATAGAGGAGAACATGACCGCAAACTTCGGCATGGCGAATCCCGACGGTTATCGCAAGGCAATGCGCCTTGCGAAACTCGCCGAGAAGTTCCATGTTCCGGTGGTGACGTTTGTGGACACTCCTGGAGCGTATCCCGGTCGCGAGGCCGAGGAGCGTGGGCAGGCTGAGGCTATTGCAAAGTCGCTTGAGTTCTTTTCACGCCTGAAGACGCCAGTGGTAGTCGTTGTGACTGGCGAGGGCGGTTCCGGCGGTGCGCTTGCCATAGCGGTCGGAGATCGCGTGCTCATGATGGAGAATGCCGTTTATTCGGTTATCTCTCCAGAAGGATGCGCGGGTATTCTCTGGCGCGACGGCGCGAAGGCTCCCGAGGCCGCCGAAGCGCTCAAGATAACGGCACCAGATCTCAAGAGGCTGGGCGTGATTGACGTTGTGGTGAAGGAGCCTGCTGGTGGCGCGCAGAAAAACCACAAGGTTGCCGCTGCGAATGTCAAGAAAGCGGTTCTGGCCGCTTTGAAGGAACTGAAGGACGTGCCTGCAGATGAACTGATTGAGGCGCGCTATGCCAAGTTTCGCGCAATGGGAAACTTTTTCAACTGCTAACGGTCGTTTCTGTGGTATAATACGCTCATGAACGTAAAGGTCCTGCTGATATTCAGTGTTTGCGCCGCTGTAATTGTCGGCGGAGTGAGCGTTGCATATGTAAGCGCACAGCGTGAAGCACAGGCGCGTGCCGAGGCTGAAGCCGAAACGTCGAGAGCTGATGCCGCCGCCGCTGAGGCGAGGAAGGCTGATCGCGAGGCCGCTGCTGCGGCGGAGAAGGCCCGGGCCGAATCTGAGAAGCGCAAGCAGCTTGAGGCCGAGCGCGATAAAGCGCAGATTGATCGCGACGCCGCAGCCGATGAAAAAGTCGCCGCAGCCGAGAACCGCAAGGCCAAGGAGGCCGAGTCTGCCAGGGCCAAGGCCGATGCCGAGGCTGAAGTCGCGAGGCGTGATGCCGCCAGGGCCAAGGCCGACGAGGCGCGTGAAGGGCGTCTGCGCGCAGCCAAGGTCGCGGAGGCAGAGGCGGCGAAGGCGCAGGCGGAGGCAGCCCGCCTTGCCATCGAGAAGGCCAAGGCCGACAAGGTCATGGCCGAGGCGAAGCTGCAGGAATTGCGCCGACTGGACCTTGAGGCCTTTGCGCGCGATCTGCTCGAACGCGAGCGCGACGTCACCGAGCGCGAACAGGCCTTGCAGCCAGAAAAGACGATTGCCGATCTTTCGTGGGCCGGAGGAGACGAGGACTCTGTTATGGACGACAAGGGAAACGTCACGAAGAAGGTGAAAGCCGTATATCTACCTGAGAACGACCGTACTCTCCCGCGTGCCACTCGCATGCTGGCGAAAATGGAGCGCAATGCAAGGGAAGATGCGTCCGCTGCGGCTGCCCGTGTACGGGACTCCGTTGTTTCCATGGTCGAGGGGCTTTACGTCGCTGCGCTCAGGGAGGATCGTGTCGTTGACGCCGAATACTACAGAAGAACGCTGCGTTCTATGTATCCAGACTGGGAGTTCTCCATCACCGCCACGAATTCGACTGCGACTGTGGCTCAATAGCATCATTGTGCAATGGAAGTTTTTTCTACAGAAATCCCAGACGTAAAGATTATCGCCCCAGACATACACAGGGACGTGCGCGGCTATTTCGCCGAGACCTACAACGAGGCTCGCTACAATGCAGCGGGAATATCGGTTCGCTTTGTACAGGACAATGAAAGCAGTTCGTCGCGCGGCGTTCTCCGTGGGCTCCATTGGCAGGCGGGCGAACATGCCCAGGCAAAGCTTGTGCGCGTTGTGCGCGGTGCAGTGTGGGATGTCGCTGTCGATATCCGCAAGGGTTCCCCGACATTTGGAAAGTCCGTAAGCTGCGAGTTGACTGCAGAGAACGGACGCCAGTTCTTCATACCGCGTGGTTTCGCGCATGGTTTCGTCGTGTTGGAGGATGACACGCTCTTCAGCTACAAATGCGACAACCTGTATTGCAAGGAGTCAGAACGCGGGCTTCGCTTCAGCGATCCAGCGCTTGGCATCCGCTGGCCCTGGCCGGGCCGTGACTATCTTCTCTCCGAGAAGGACACGAAGCATCCGCTTCTTAACGAAATAGAACCATGGGAGGAATGAAAATGACGGTAAAAGGATATGCTAAATACCTGCTCGTTATGGCTGGTCTTGGAGGGCTCCTGTACGGAGTGGATGTCGGTGTCATAGCCGCGGCGCTTCCATACATAGAGAAGACAGCGAAATATACTACGACGCAGCTTGGTTTCATTGTTGGCATGGTGCTATGGGGTTCTGTCATTTCATCGCTATTTGCGGGTCAGCTTGCGGAGTGGTTTGGACGCAAGAAGCTTATTATCGTTTCGGCCTTCTTCTTCACCTTGTCTATTCCCGTGATTTGCGCATCCGGCTGGTTTGAGGGCGGCAACTTCTGGCTGCTTACCTTCGGGCGTACGTTGCAGGGCGCATCGGCCGGGCTTGTCGGCGTAGTCGTGCCGATGTATCTTGCGGAGTGTCTCGACGCGGAGAGCCGCGGCAAGGGAACGGGAATGTTCCAGTTGCTTTTGACGATTGGCCTTGTGTTTGCGGCTGTCATTGGCCTTGTTGTCACCAAGCTTGTGGGTGCAGCCGTTCTCGGAGAGGGCGAGGTTGCCAGCCCGGAGAAGCTTGCTAGCTGGGTGAAGGCGTGGCAGACGATATTCTGGTGCTCGTCCATTCCTGGGCTCATCCTGTTCTTCGGCGCGTTCAAGCTCAAGGAGTCGCCGCGCTGGCTGTACAGGCGTGGACGCGAACAGGAGGCGCTTGCTTCTCTCGCCGCAAACAACGGGGCCGATCGCGCTGCGAGCATTCTTTCTGAGATGAAGGCGGCAGATGAGGCTGAGGCGGCACAGAAGGCCGCCAACAAGGCTGCGACGGATACGCTCTTCCAGAAGAAGTACGTGATACCGTTCGTCCTTGCCGTCGTCATTCTGGCCTGCAACCAGACGACGGGCATAAACTCCGTTCTGAACTATACGGTTACGATCTTCCAGAAGACCGGCATGCAGGGTGTTTTCGCGAACTACTCCGACCTTGCTATCAAGCTCATGAACATGGTGATGACGATTGTCGCGTGTGCGCTTGTTGACAAGAAGGGGCGCAAGTTCCTGCTGAAGCTCGGCACGAGTGGGATTATCGTTGGGCTTTGCGGCGTCGGCGCGATCTTCCTTGCGATTTCTAAGCAGTGGGTCGTGCCGTCGATGACCACAGGAGTTCTTGCTACTGTGTTCTTCTTCATGTTCATTGCATTCTATGCCGTCGGGCCTGGCGTTTGCGTGTGGCTTGCGCTCACGGAGCTTATGCCTACGCGAATTCGTGCGAATGGCATGGCGATTGCGATGATCATAAACCAGGGCGTATCGGCGCTTATTGCAACGGTTTTCCCGAAGTGGTGTGAGGCCACGGGCGACAATGGTTCAGTGTTCTTCGTGCTTGCTGGTTTCACGGTTGTCTACTTCATTACCGCGGCATTTTTCCTGCCTGAGACCAAGGGCCGCACGCTTGAAGAGGTTGAGCAGTACTTCACCACTGGCAAAATGCCTGAACGGAAGGTGACGTCTTCGGCGAGCGTGTGACATTTCTCATGGGATGTGAACTGACATGCTTGGCTATTGCGGTGCTTTGCGCCGCGGGTGCGTTTGGAGAGTTGCTTCCCGTTGAGATATATGAGAAAGGCGGCGGTGATGTCGACTGCTCGGCTAGATATTCGATTGCCGAGCTTGTGCGCGATACTGGCGTAAAGTCTGGCGATTTCATTCTGTACCGCAGACTTGTAAGGGTGACGAACCCGTCGAACGAAACACGCGTGTTCCAGGCCGTAGTTCGCGCCGTCAGCGACTTTGTCCCGTCCAACTGGGTGATTCCGGGCGTCATATACGGCGACTGCGCTTTCGGCAACCAGGTTTCGCCCAGCGGTCTTGAGCGCGACGGCGAGCCGTGGGTGTTCGGCTACGACAGGACGCCCATACCGTCATGCACGCTTTCCGAGACGAAGGATGCGCTCTTCGCCATGTTCGCGTCCGACCGCGACAGCGCATCCCTGGAGAGCGCGTGCTCGCTGAAAAGGCTTCCCGACGGCAGGCTCGAACACAGGATATTCTATCCGATTCGCGAAAGCCCTGTTTGCTATGCGTTCAAGTTCAGCTATGTAGAGCGCTACGATGAATGGATAACGCTGCCGCCGGGGGCTACATTTGAGGCGGAGTCGTACTACATGACCGGGCGGCCGCGCTGGGAGAACTGCGGCTACCGCGAGGCGCTGAAGGCCGCAATGTCCGTGCTGAAGCACGACCACCCTATCCCGGCGATGGACGTTGCGACTGCGGAGAGGGTTTCGCATCAATGGATTCTCGACTGCTGCGAGAAGAACGTGGCAGATGGGAAGTCCAAGGGGGCTATGGGCACGGACATATCGTTTCGCCTAGGCTACACCGCCCGCACGAACACCCGCAACTTCCCCGCATGGATGACCGAGGCGGAAAAGAAGCTCACGCTTGCCGATCTTGAGCGCGACCCTTCGTTGAACAGGCCATACCTACGAACTTTCTGGATGGACGAGATGGGGTTCGCGGGGCAGAATTTCATGCTGCACCGCTTTGCCTACAAGGACGCAGTGCGGCGAGGCGACGCCGAATTCGCGAAGTGGTGCATCGACGACCTGGACGACTGGCTGAAGCGTCAGGCTCCTTCCGGACTTGTGCCCACGCGCCGTCGCCGCAAGTCCGACAGGCTCAGCGTGACCGAGCTTGGCTGGGGCATGGGCGAGAGCGTGAAGATGTGGAAGATGCTGAAGGACGGCGGCGTAGACCATCCGCTTTGTCTGGACTTCGCGAAAAGGCTCGCCGACTTCTTTGTCTCGCACTACGATGAGGCAGATCCGTTTGGTCGCATCTGGTCGCTCAAGACAGGCGAAAAGCTAGAGGGCGGCGGCGATGGCGGCGGGTTCATCGTCAAGGGCATGCTGGAGCTTCATGAGGCCTGCGGCGACAGGCGCTACCTCGACTGCGCGCGCAAGGCTTTCGACAGGTACTTCGAAATGGATCTCGCGAAGTTCCGCTGCGTTGCGGGCGCGGACGACTGCAACTGCGTGGACAAGGAGTCGTCGTTCCCGTATCTGTACTCTGCGCTGGAGCTTTGTCGCCAGACGGGTGACAAACATTACCTGGACTGTGCCGAGCGCGTGGCGACGTACTTCTGCTCGTGGATGTTCACGTACGATGCGCTGTACCCGAAGACGAGCGAATTTGGCCGTTTTGGCTACCACACAAGCGGAGGCACTCTCGTGTCGTGCGAGCATCCGGCGATAGACCCGTATGCGACGGTGGCAATACCGGACCTGTTCGATCTTGCCGAGGCGACAGGCGAAAGCGTCTGGCGCGAAGCCGGTCGGCTGATATGGTCAAACGCGATGCAGGATGTGGCTGGTCCGGACGGCGGTTCGATGAACGGCGTTCTTCGCACGCCTGGCTCTCAGTGCGAGGCTCACGCGCAGACGCGCTGGTCGAAGTACCGCAGCAACCCCGTTGCCGCGCGCGGCAATTTCAACAACCAGTGCACGGCGTTTGTGGTGACGTTCAGGCTTTACGCCATAGAGCGCGTTGGCAGCCAGCTATAATCGGCAAAGAACCCTCGCCATGAATCCAATGACAAAGCTTTGCTTCACCTGTGCGACACTTTGCGCCTCGGCGGCGGCGTTTGCCGAGGCGAGGCTAGACGTGCGGATGGATGGCGACGGCGTCATTCGCTCGATATCCGTCAACAACGCCGAGTTCGCCACGGGTGGCGGCGATCTCTGGAAGGCGACGTTCGCTGCGTCCTCAAACCTCCACATGAGGACGACCGTTGCCGCCCGTGACGCAGCGTCGTTCGAGCGCATCTTCCGAGCCAACGGCGAAACCTTGTTTTGGCGCGATATCCCATTTGGCGGAACGCGTGGCGTCCTTGATGCGCGTGTTGACGTCGAGCGTCGTGTGGATGGTTCTCAGGCATGGCGGCTCTCCTTCGACTGCCGTTCGCCGGACTGGCACCTTTTTTCAACCGACTTTCCGTGTTTCGCACGTGTTATGCGCAACGGCGAGGGCGACGCGATGTTGCCATGGCGCGACCACGGGGCGTGCCTCTACAAGAAGCGCACTGCCCGTAAGCGCCGCCGCTTCGATTATCTGGGCTATGCGCCGATGGTCGCCGCGTTCTTTATAGGCGACAACGGGCTTTATATCGCCGCCGAAGATCCCGACGCGCGCATCAAGCGCATGTATGTAGAGGGAGAGCAGAACATACGCTTTGTTACGCCTGTGGAACTCGGCGCGGAAGGGCCGCGCTACAGTGTTGTGATCGCGCCGCTGAAAGGTGACTGGTGGTCTGCCGCCTGGCGCTACCGCGATTTTGCGCTTAGGCAGAAATGGGCGGCGAAAGGTCCGATAAAGGATATTCCCGGCTATCCGCGACGCATCTGTGAGATACCGCTCTGGATAAACATCCACGGCCACCCCGATGTCGCGTCAAACACGCTTGCGCGCGCAAAGGCGATGTTCCCCGACTGGGCGACTGGACTCCACTGGCACCTGTGGCAGCACTCCGGTCACGACGTGAACTATCCGGAGTATTTCCCTGAGCAGCCAGGCACAAAGGAATGCATCGCGTTCTGCAGATCCATCGGGCAGGAATCCATGCCCTACACCAACGGACGGCTCTGGACGGCTACGACCAGCGGCTTCCTGATGGCAGAACCATATTCCGTCATGCGCGCGGACGGCTCCCGCTACATCGAGAAATATGCGCCGTGGACGCCCAAGTTGGCGGTGATGTGTCCGGCGAGATCCGAATGGCACCGCGTCATGCTCGGCTTCACTTCGCGCATACTTGACGAGCTTGGAGCGCAATCGATATTCATCGATCAGATCGGCGCCGCGGAAGGCTGCGCCTGCTACGATACCGCCCATGGTCACCCGGTCGGCGGCGGCGCATGGTGGTACGACGGCTACGAGGCGGCGCTTGCTCCAATCCGCCGCGCCTGGAACGCCAAAGGTGCTTTCGTAACGACCGAAGGCGCAGGCGAGGCGTATATGGGAATGGTTGACGGCTATCTGCAGGTAGTGGAGCGCACTCCCGATGATGTCCCGTTCCACAACGCCTTATACTCTGGCTACACAACCTATTTTGGCAGCCCAGAGAACAGCGATGACGCGCCGCCCGCGTTCCGCGCCCTTCAGGCGCGAGAGCTTTTGTGGGGCAATTCGCTCGGATGGTTCCTCCCCGATATCCTAGACCGTCCTGAGAAATGCGAGATACTGCGCGAACTTTGCGCGTTCCGGCAAGCGAACCTCGACGCGCTTGCCTATGGCAATCTGCTAGACGAGTTGCGTTTTGCGGGGACTGTCGGCACGACTACCTACGAGTGGCTTGGGCGCCGCCCACACTTCCGTCTGTTCGACAAGACGTTCAAGCTGCCGCCGAGCAAGTTCGCGAAGATGACAGACGTGATAGGAAACTGGTGGCGCACGGCCAACGGCGAGGTCGTGCTTCTTGCGGCCAACCTTACGGACAGCCCTCAGACGGTCGAATACCGTGATTATTTGACCAGTACCGTGCAGACGCTCTCACTTTTCCCCCATGAGCTTCTCCGTCTTCCTCGCCGCTAGCTGCAATCGCGCCGAGATGTCCCCTCCTGCGCATCTGCACGGGCAACACGGGGCGCAGATTTTTTGATATAATATGCGAGTCAACGGCTTTAGTTGAAGACTGCCCAGGGAAAACAGCAAAGATGATTCTTTTTGGATTTGGCAAAGTTGGAGCGGAAGCGATTACACAGCCTCCGCAGGTCAATGCATTTACAGTCAGCGAGCCTGGGCTCGTGAGGTCAGACAACCAGGATCATGTATTTGTCGATTCGGATCGCCTTGTCTACTGTGTGGCCGATGGCGTTGGCGGCGGCGCAGAGGGAGCAAGGGCAAGCGAGATCGTCTGTCGCAACATTAAGATGGTCCTTGCTGCGTCGCCAACGGACTTTGATTCGCGTGTCAGGGCTGTCGAGCAGGCTGTGGCAGATGCAAACGCCGCCATATTCACCTATGCCCGCGAGCAGAACTATGACATGATGGGGTCTACGGTTGCCGTGCTGGTGCTTGACCCGGCAAACCTTCGTCATGCCGCAGTCTGCCATGTTGGCGACAGCCGGGTATATCGCATACGCGGCGGCATGCCAGAGTTGCTTACGCGCGATCACCGGCGCTCCGCAGTCACGAACACTCTGACGCGTGCCGTTGGCGCGGACGAGAGCGTTGAACCGGAATGGTCAGAGATAACTTCAACCAACCACTCCAGGTTCGTGCTTTGCACGGACGGCGTGCATGATGTTGTTTCGGCGGCCAGGCTTGCCGTGTTTTCCGCGGCTGGGCCGTTGGAGTCCGCCGCCAAGAGGCTTTCCGCTGAGGTAGAACGTCGCGGCGCCCCCGACAACTACTCGTTTGTCATTGTGGAGGTTTGAATTGGAGCGGCTTCAGAACATTCTTTCCCATGCTGGTGTGGCATCGAGAAGAGGCGCGGCGGAATTGATAGAATCGGGAGCTGTGACCGTTGACGGAGTTGTGGTGCGCGAGCCGGGTGCGCGATTCGGTGCAGACGCGGCGATTCGCGTGCACGGGCGACGCATTTCAGCAGCGGAGCGCAAGCGTACGATTGTGCTCAACAAGCCGCTGGGCGTGTTGTCTACCATGAGCGATCCGTTTGGCGGGCGCACGGTTGCGGAACTTGTGCATGCGCCGGAGAGGATGGTGCCGGTCGGCAGGCTTGACCGCGACAGCGAAGGGCTGCTTCTCATGAGCAACGACGGCGATCTCGTAAATCGCCTGACGCATCCACGCTTCGAGCATCGCAAGACTTATCTCGTGAAGACGGCGGGGCGATGGAGCGAAGATAAGCTCGCCTTGCTTCGCTCTCCGATTACTCTGGACGACGGTTATACAATCCGCCCTGTGCCTGTTGAAGTTGTGAAGCTGAATGCGGACAACACGCAACTCCTCCGATTTGTGCTGACAGAGGGCCGGAAGCGGCAGATTCGCAAGATGTGCTCGGCTGCTCATCTTGTGGTCCTTTCGCTGAAGCGCATTTCCGTCGGAGCCTTCGAGCTGCCGGCTGATCTTGCTCCTGGCAAGTGGCGAGACCTTTCAAGCGACGAGATTGCCGCACTTTTCAGATGACGCGGCTTGTCCTCGCTCCACTGCGCGGCGTCACGGTGCGCTGCTTCCGTGAAACATTCGCGCCAGAAATCGCGGCGGCAGGCTTCGTAGAGGCTGTCACGCCGTTTGTGTCCGCCATGCCGGGCGTAGATCCCATGCGCGACAGCGAGCTTCGCGGAGGGGCGGTTTCCGCTGGCGGCGTGACCGTGACGCCGCAGTTCATTGGGAAAGACCCGGCTGCGCTGCAAGCATGCCTGAAGGCTGTGAAGTCCGCAGGCTTCGAGACTGCAGACCTAAACTGCGGGTGTCCGTTCCCGATGGTGCGAAACAAGGGGCGTGGCTCTGGCATCCTGCGTACGCCCGATGTCTTGCGGCGCATGCTTGATGTCGGGTGCGGGATAATGGGACCCGGAAAGTTCTCGATGAAGGCGCGCCTTGGCGTGGAGTGCAATGACGAACTTTTCGCGCTTATGCCGATTCTAAACGAGTTTCCGCTTCGTTTCTTGGCAATACACGGGCGCAATGCGCGGCAGATGTACGCAGGCGAGTGCGACAGCAATGCGATCAGGCGTGTGCTGTCGGTTTCGAAGGTTCCAGTCGTGCTGAATGGAGACATCCCGTTCCCGCCGCCTGCTGGCGAAGTGCCTTGCGGAGTGGTCGGGCTGATGATTGGCCGTTCGTTCATTCGTTCGCTGGGCGAACGCGAAGATGCGCCAGAGCTTCTCATGAGGTACATTGCCGCTTCGCGTGACGAACTTTGCGGAGACAGACCGGTACTGGGAAGAATGAAAGAGTTGATTTCGTACTGGAAGGATCTTTCGCGTTGGCGGCGCAGATGGAGCACTGTCAAGATGTGTGCTTCTGTTGCCGAGCTTATTTCAGTCCTCCATTC
>CACYCL010000082.1 GCA_902772905.1 uncultured bacterium
AACCGGAAGGCAGAAAATCCCGTCCGGTTCAAGGGACAGGCATCGACGCTCCGGCGTGTCGGAGTAGTCAAACTCCAGTTTGAGCACTTTGGGGCGTGTGCGACTCATCTGGCCGCTCAGCGCTGAACTCGACCAGTCCCATTGCCTCCGGCAAGCGTTTCAACCTCCGCAACGCTCACGTGGTTGAAGTCATGCTCGATGGAATGCTTCAACGCTGATGCCGCAACTGCAAACTCTATCGACGACGATGCGTCTCTCCCTCGACAAAGCGCGTAGATGAGCCCTCCGCCAAAGCTATCCCCGCCACCTACTCGGTCCACGATGTGAAGCTTGTATTCCTTCGAGAAAAACGCTTTCTTTGCCTTCGCGTCATACAGCATCCCTGCCCAGAGGTTATCAAACGCTGAAAGCGACGTCCTGAGCGTGATGGCAACTTTGCGGCATCCGAAGCGCTTCACAAGCTGCTCCGCTACAGAAACATAGCCAGACTTGTCGAGCTTGCCGCTCTCAACATCGGATCCCTGGCCAACAATGCCGAACACATCAGCCGCATCCGCCTCGTTCGCAATGAGCACGTCTACATACGGCACCAATTTCGCCATGCACTTGCCAGCCTCGGCCTTGGTCCACAGCTTGCCACGATAATTTAGATCGCAGCTGACCGTGACTTTGTGGGCCTTGCAATACTTAAGCGCGTCAAGGCATATATCCGGACACTCTCCGCCCAGTGCTGGCGTTATGCCTGTGAAATGGAACCACTTCGCACCCTTGAGAATCTTCGCCCAGTCGAAGTCGCCGCGTGACGCAAGCGCGATTGACGAACCCGCACGGTCATATATGACCTTGGATGCCCGCTGCGACGCGCCTTTCTCCGCAAAGTAAATGCCAAGGCGCGGTCCGCCCCAGACTATGCCAGAGGTGTCTACTCCAAAGCGCCGCAACTCGTTGCGCGCAGCCGCTCCGAGCGGATTGTCAGGCAGTTTCGTCACAAACGCCGCATTCAGCCCGTAGTTGGCGAGAGACACGGCGACGTTCGCCTCTCCGCCAGCATATGACACCTCAAACTTGTCAGCTTGAACGAACCGATAGTATCCTTCTGGATTGAGGCGCATCATGATTTCGCCGAATGCAACGATTTTTGCCATGTCAGTTTTCCTTTCTGTCTTGGATGCCGCTAATTATACCATAAACTCCCGCATGGCGTGGAGATTGAAACGATTGACATGTCATTCCCCGAACGCATTTTGCTTGGGCTGAAAAGACTTGAGCGCGACAAGCTGCTTTTCCAGGGTGCATTTCGCGACTGGGCAGGACCGGAAGGACTGACCATGACACTCGTGCGACACGGAGTAGAGGTGATCCCAAGCTACATCAGGAGAATGCACGGCAAAGGCGCAGTCACTGATGAAGTCGTGAGGCTCGTGCGCTTTTATGTAGAAGGCGTCGTAAGCGAACTGGCGCATTGGATCGCGGCGACGCATCCGATTCCGCCGGAGGCGTTCCGCGATTTCCTCATCGCGGCCATGCCTATGCCGCTTTGCAAGCTGCTTCTGGAAACAAAACCACGCAATCGAAAGGACCACAGAAAATGACAATAAAAGCGATCCGCATGTTTGACGGCGGCTTCATCTCCCAGCCATTCGCCTTCGGCGGAGAGGACGGCAAGATAGATACCGGCCTCGACGCCGGGAGTCCACTACATATTCGCTCCAGGCCACACACGCGGCAACTCGATAGTAATAGTCGACCGCATCAGGAGATGCTGCCCGCAATCAACAGGCAGGATTACGCCCGTCGTTGCATCGGCATCCAGCAGAAAAGCTACTGCCCTAGCTACGTCATCGGGCGTAGGTCGACCGACAAGCGTCTCGCCGGCCTTTTCCGAAACGCCTTCTGGGGCCAGCACTGGGCCTGGCGCGACTGCGTTTACACGTAGCGTCTCAGCAAACATTACAGCCGATTTAACCGTATATTCAAGGAGGCTACGCTTGGAAGACGCATAACGCGGAGAAGCGCAAGTGTCGCCTGACGTATGCGGCGACATAAGAGCAGCATCCAGTATGTTCACCACGGAACCGCGCCCCGTCTCTCGTCCTGCCATCATCATTGTAAGCTTCTGCGGTGCCACAAGTCCTACGGACTCCACGGCATCGTCGTCGCCAGTGAAAAGAGCGGCGTTGTTGACCAATGCGTCAGGCGGCAGCCCGCCAAGCATTTGTAGCGTGGCTGCATACAGTTTCGCCGCGCCCATCGGCTTAGAAAGATCGGCAACGACATCAGCCCCGGCGTCAGTACGGTGCGAACTCGTAATGACACGCCAGCCCACCGAACGCAGATGATTCGCAATAGCAAGACCGAGCCGTGCGGTTCCGCCGGTCACGAGAACCGTTCTAGAGTCTGTCGCATTCATGCCAAATAACCGTGCACTGGCGATGACCAGCGGTTGTGCGGCTGGGAACGGTACAGGGACCAGCCGTCGTTAAGCCAAAACGCGATGCCACACACCCACATCGCAGGAAGAAGAAGCCCGTGATTGCCAGATATCTCCGCCACGATTACAATGGCCGTCATCGGGATGCGAACAGCCGCCGCGAGGAACCCTGCCATGCCCACCAACGCAAACGCCGCTGGATGTATCTCAAACGACGCTGGCAGAACGCTCTTACAGAAGAGTCCCACGGCCGCGCCTAGCGAGCCTCCACACACAAGAGCCGGCGCAAACACGCCGCCAGAACCGCCAGAGCCGACGGTGAACGACGTTGCAATGGCCTTTAGGAAGAAGAAGCAAACGAATCCCGCGATGGTCATTGGTGCAAAGTCTCTGAACAGCTCGCTCTGCCCTGCTTTAAAGCTCGCCTGTATAAGCGGATAACTGGTGCCTAGTATGTCCGGCGCGAAAAAGCCTATCGCGCCTGTGACGAGTCCTCCGATAGCAACCTTGGCCACGCCTGGAATCCTCATGGCCGCAAATCGAGTTTCCGTCGCTCTGAAGAACATTATATAGAATCGCGCACCCAACGCAACAACAAATGCAAGGCCGAAGTACGGCAGCAGACGAAGCCCAGAGTCGTATAGGCAGCCCGCAGGCATCGAGAAGAGCGGCTGCCATCCGTAGAACGAAGCGTACACGGTATAAGCCACGGCCGACGCGACGCACGACGGAACCATCGTCTCGTATTCGACGTCGCTGGAAGAGTAGAATATCTCGAAGCCAAATATCGCGCCAGCAAGCGGGGCCTGGAAGAGTGCGCCTATGCCGGCTGCAAGGCCGGCGGCCATAAGGATTCGACGTGCTCGCATGGGCAGGTTCAGAATGCGTGCGACAAGAGAGCCGCATGATGCGCCTATCAGCGTTACTGGACCCTCGAAGCCAGCGCTGCCGCCGGAGCACACGGTAAGTACTGAGGCAACAGACTTGATAGGTATCACTTCGCTCGTGACATAGCCGTTGCGCTGGTGATATGCCTTTACTGCGCTGTCAGTTCCACGAGCCATCTCAAGTTTTGAGAAATGCCGTATTAGCAGGTAGCCAGCCACCGCGCCAAGCGACGGAAGCACAAGCAGCACCCACCGCCGCGGGTCAAGAATCGCATCCAGCGAATAGTTCTTTGCAAAAGCCGATCCCGACGGCAGGCTCGATATTACGTGATGGTGACCAAGCCCCTTAAGCAAAAAGTCAAAGCCGAGATCGATCAGACAGCGAAACGCCACGACGACAACGCCTGTGACCACGCCGACAAGCAGAGCTTCGCCGAGGTACTTGCCAGTCGTGCGAAAAGAAAGGCCCTTCCCGGCAAGGAAGAACCTAAACGACGATATCGAAAGACGCCTGAACATCAGACCAGAACGTCCGTCACCATCCCGCGCGCAACCTTCTGAGCAACCTTCTCGCCGGCAAGCGTCTGGAGCACGACAAGCGCAAAGAGCAACGCAGAACCGGGCGACTGGCCCGTAATGACGTTGCCCTCTGCAACGACTGGCACCGGAGACCATTGACGGTCAAGCTGCATCTGGCACGTTGGATAGCAGGTTATGTGTATGCCCGGATCAATTACACCAGCCTCGACCAGCACCGTTGGAGCGGCACACACGGCGCAGAGAAGCCGATGCTCGTTGTTCTGACGCCTGAGCCTGCGGTACAGCGCATCGAAGTTCTTGAGGTTCTCGGTTCCCTCTCCGCCACCTGGAAGGACAATGGCGTCGTATTCGGCGTCCGCGACATCAGTGAAGAGTGCATCGGCCTTTACAGAAATCCCATGGGCGCCCTTCACATCAAAGCCATCGTGAATGGAGGCGGTGACAACTTCAACATCACCGCGACGAAGCACATCCACTATTGATATTGCCTCAAGCTCCTCGAATCCGTTAGCCAGCGGGACCAGAACCTTTGCCATGACACTCCCTCCCAAGTTTCGGACTGTCGTTTTAGATGAGGTTCTTGGCCTCGTTGCACTTCATGCGACGGCCAAGTATCTCCTTGTCGTTCAAGGCCGCACAGGCCTTCTCGGCCTCTTCGCGGCTGGGCATGTGAACGAATCCGAAGCCCTTCGACTTGCCATTGAACTTGTTTATGATGAGTCGCGCCGAGTTTACGGTTCCAAACGCCTCGAACTCCTTGCGAAGCTGTTCCTCCGTCATTTCATAGCTGAGATTGCCAACATATATCTCTATGGACCCGTCTGCCGGAGCCGGATGCGGCTTGCGCTTCTCAAATGGTCTGTCGTCGTTCTTCTTCGCCATGCCCATCTTGCGGTCCAGAGCCTTGCCGACGCCCTTGTCTCGTCCGCAACGGCACTTTGCCTTGCAAATGAGGCACATCGCCACAAGTCCGAGCGCGAACGACACAACCGCCAATACAGATGCCTGGCACGTGTTAGTCTTGAATAATTCAAACGCATTCAATATGCAGTTCATTTTCCCTCCTCGGTTTCCTTCTTTCTTCTTCGTTTACTTGTTTTGTTTCGTTGCCACCGCGTCGGCGTCAGCTGGCACGGTAGTCTCCGAGCGATTTCATCCGGCTCGGATGGCGGAGTTTGCGAAGTGCCTTCGCCTCGATCTGGCGAATGCGCTCGCGCGTTACGTTGAACAGTCTGCCGACCTCCTCCAGCGTACGGCTGTAGCCGTCGGAAAGACCGAAGCGGAAGTCCACGACCTGACGCTCGCGGTCTGTCAGCGTGTTCAGTATCTCTCGCAGACGCTCCTTGAGCAAGTGCCCTTCCGTGACTTCGAATGGGTTCTCGCTCGTCATGTCGGGGATGAAGTCCCCGTAGTGCGCGTCGTCGTTGTCGCCCACCTTCGACTGAAGCGAAATGGGCTGCTGCGCCATGCGCTTGACCGCCCGTACCTGGTCGACGGGCATGTCCATTTCCTTGGCGAGCTCCTGCTCGCTCGGCTCGCGGCCGAGCTTCTGTATGAGCCGCTTCTGGACGCGCATCAGCTTGTTGATCGTCTCGATCATGTGCACCGGTATGCGAATAGTCCTGGCCTGGTCGGCGATTGCTCGCGTAGCCGCCTGGCGTATCCACCACGTCGCGTATGTCGAGAACTTATAGCCGCGCTTGTACTCGAACTTCTCGACGGCCTTCATAAGGCCTGTATTGCCCTCTTGGATGAGGTCGAGGAACGAGAGACCGCGGTTCATGTACTTCTTAACGATCGAGATTACGAGCCTGAGGTTCGCCTCGACCATCTTTGTGCGAGCCACCTGACCCGCCTTGAGCACCTTCCTCAACTCGGAGAATGTAGTTACAAACTCCTCGCCGGGCATTCCGAATAGCGCCTCAAGCTTTGCCATCTTCTCGCGCACGGCCTTCAGGTCGGCCTCGCGCTTCTTTGACGGCCTCTGCGTAAGCAACTTCGCCTGGTCGGCGACAAGCTTGCGGTAGGGCAGATAGATTCGCTCGTCCGCATCGGCGCACAGCGTCTCAAGTACCTTTTGCTTGTAGCTGAGGTCCTCAAAACACTTTCTCAGGGACGCGCGCGCGTTCTCCAGCCCCTTCTCAGCACCGCGAAGCGCGGTTGGCGATGGTCGCTTCTGCGCAAGAAGCGCAAGGTATTTTTGGCTCGCGTCGCGCATGCGCTTGTCGACCTCCTTGATCTGCTTGCGGAACTGCGGGATGAGCTCCATGTAAGCGTCGCGGTTGTCGTCGAACTTGTCCGTGACTATGCGGTCGAAGCGCTCGCGCTGCCCCTCAAGTTTGTCCAAGAGCGATGCATACATCGCAGGGGCGAATAGAAAGCGGTTGAACATGTCTTTCGTCTTCGCCTCTGCATCCTCGATGATCGCGCAGATGTCGACCTCTTCCTCGCGCTTGAGGAGCTGCACCTGCCCCATCTGGTGCAGGTACATGCGGATCGGATCCTCGATCATGTCGGAAGTTCTGGTCTTCTGGTCGGTCTGCTTGGCATTCTTAGCGTCAAGATACTTCTTTACATCGTCTTCGCGAATAACCTGAACTCCCAGGGCTTCAAGAATCTTCAGGTACTTGTCAGATTGAATCGCATCAACGATGTTCGACGGCAGTATCTGATTCAGCTCCTCGTAGGTTATGTAGCCGCCGTTTGCCTCGCTACGGCGCTTTACGTCCTGTATTACATCGTTGAGTTCCGTTTCACGCAGAATCGACATCCACTCCATCGACGGAAGGACCTGATCCGCATCGCTTGCATCGGCCGATTCGCCCTCTGCGACGGACGGCAGCACGGCTGCCGCGTCCTCAGCATTCTCATCGCCCTTCTCCTCGGTTCTCTCAACCTCGGCAACAAGCGATTCGGTATCAAGAGCCTCGGCTTCCTCGACCTCGTCTTCCGGCGGCAAATCATCCCCTTCGTCATCGATGTCATTGACCATCAACGCGGGGCTCTTCCTCGTTAGGGCAGACTCCTCCCCTGTCGCCTTTTTAGAGCGCTTTTTTCCCTTTGCCTGCTCTGTCGCCGGCTTTTTCTCTTTTTTCTTTGCGGCCTTCTTCAAAGCCTTCTTAACTGTGGCCATATCCTCTCCAGTGTACAATCCACCCAACTGCACTTTGTCAAGTAGGTTTGTATTATATCATATTTTTGAGCGGACTGCCGAAATTTCTTTTATTCCTGTAAGTATCATGACCAGTCGGTCTATTCCAAGCGCTACGCCGGCAGCACTTCCAATGGCAGGCAGAGTCTCAAGGAATTCCTTGTCCAGCGGATATTCCGACTCTCCGATTTCACGCCTAGCATCACGCGCGAGCGCAAAGCGCTTGGCCTGATCTTCACTGTCGCACAGTTCGGTGAAACAGTTTGCAAGTTCCATTCCGTCCCAATAGAACTCCCATCTCTCCGCAACCCCAGCGTCAGAAATTTTTGCCAGCGATGCGGCTTGAACTGGATAATCCATCAAGAACACCGCTCCACCGATCTTCTTGAGCGCGGGTTCTATCTTTGCAGACATGTCAAAATCAAAGCGGTCAGCATCCCACGTTGTCCATGGATCCCATCCGGCAAACTTTGCGTAGGCATCCCTGACCGTGACTTCACGAAACGTAACGTCGCTCTCGGCAAGTCCGCGCACAAGCCGCTCCATGTCCGCCTTGATGTCGATATACGTAGCCTCGCGCCTGTACCACTCGAGCATCGTGAACTCCTGCGAATGGCGTGAGCCGCGTTCACCTTCGCGAAAGCATGGCCCGATCTGGTAAATACAGTCCATGCCTGCCGCAAGCAGCTTTTTCATCTGAAGTTCCGGTGACGCACGCAGAAACGACACGCTTTTCACTCCCTCTATGCGAGGCGGCGTTCCGCCATGCGCCGTCGCGCCGTCCAGCACAACCGGACAGTCGATATGCTCCTCAGGCGCAGGCGCGCGTATTCGCACTGCCGTTTCAACCTCCACGAAGCCCCAATCGTCGAAGAAGCGGCGCACGGCGCGAACTATTGCCGCACGGCGTTCAAGAATATCTTTCAAAATGCTTTCCAAGTTTTTCAGAAAGTCGCGTCTCAAGCCACGGAACGACCTGCCAGTATTCTCGCAGCGCTAAATATTCGCCCATTGGACCAGCCTGCCCCGGCCTAACGCCGTATGTGCACTTGAGCATTATGTTCCTGGCAGTCGCGTCAGGCGAGGCAAACTCCACGACCTGGGTTCTGTATCCAAGGATGCGCAGTATCTGCGCACGGAACGAGTCGGTGAGAATGTCGCATAGACGTTCGCGCAGGATGCCCTGCCTAAGAAGGCCGCCGAAGTCCGCATCGGCACGCGCCTTTCCACCGCCGTTCCCGATTGCCTTCTGCAGTTCATGCTGACAGCATGGTGCACTGAGTATGTACTTCGCTTTCCACTCGACGCCCTTTGCAAGCGCCTCATCCGTTGCCGTGTCGCACGCATGAAGCGACACGACCATTGACGGCGAGTCCGATGTCTGGAACTGGGAAAGATCGCATTCGGCGAAAACGACCTTGTCGACGATGTCGAGCTGCTCAGCCATTGCATGTGCCGCCGCAATTACGTCGCCTCTCCTGTCCACGCCAATCACCTTCACGTTGCGATATCCCATCACTTCCGTAAGATAGAAGTACAGGCTGAACGTGAGATACGCCTTGCCGCATCCGCAGTCGACAACGACGAACGGGGCATCCGACAATTCCTGCCCTGCACCGTGCGGAGCCGGGGCAACCGTTTCGCCCACAACCTTGAGAAAATCGTTCACCTGGTCGTATTTGCCACGCATCGACGCTCGCACGGCACCCGATCCGTCAGCTATGCCAACGGTCCTGAGAAGTGCCGTCGAGTCAAAACTTGTCAACGGCACCTTCTTGACACGGTCATGCGGTCTTACGGAGACAACACGGTCCATCTCGGCCGACCTGGACTCCATCACGTGACCTTTGCGCGTCACGCGCACATGCAAATCGCCCTTCGCCGTCATCAGATGCAAATCGCGCGCCCCTTTCTGGGCCAAGATCTCCTCAAGCCCCTCAGCCGCACCATTCGCGTCGAGATTCTTTACGCGCACCTGACCATCGTCGTTCATCTCAGCCTGGAACTTCCTCTCGCCGCCAATCTCGACCGGGCGCATGGATATCCTGAACGTCTTCCCACCTCGACGGACGGTTTGGACGATCTTCATGAAACCCTCGCCCAGCACACGGGCGCGGATCTCTTCCTTCAACTTTGCCTCAAGCTCGAACTTCTCCATACGTGCGTATTATACCATAACAGCAAACTGAAAGCACCATGGCCGTGCGCGCCGGCAGGTATAGACTGATCTGCTGCACCATCTCTCCGTGCGAACCGTCGTAGACGAGATGCGGCGCGTATGTGCGCCCGCGCTCAATTCTCCCCTGTCCACCAAAGCGCAATTCGTCAGTGTCGAAGAGATGCCGCCATGATGTCGCTGGCGGAACCATCACGCCATAACCCGTGTAGCTTGCGGAAGGATGGAAGTTGAACACAAAGAGAAGCCGCCCCCTGACGAAAGCCAGCACCTTGTCCGGCTCGTTGCAGACAAGCCGCACAGGTCGCCCGAAGCCGCCATCGAGAGCACCCGACCTCGACAGCTCCCTAATCATCTCGACGTCGAAGTCGGCCAACGCCCCGAATCTGAGCGATGGGTCGTCCCTAAGCGACCACTGGCGACGTGCATGGGAGAAGTCCCATCCGTTCTCTTCACGCGGGAAGTCAATCCACTCCGGATGGCCGAATTCGTTGCCCATGAAGTTGAGGTACGCGCCGCCGTTGAGCGCACATGTGGCGAGCCGCGCCATCTTGTGAATGGCAATGCCGCGCTCGATCGCAATGTTCTGCTGGTCATTTCGCATACCACGGTAAATCTCGCCGTCTACGCACTGGAACAGAAACGTCTTGCCGCCAACCAGCGCCTGGTCGTGCGATTCAACGTACGAAACCACACGCTCCTCGGCACGGCGGTTGGTAAGTTCCCAAAACACGCTGCCCATGGACCAGTCGTCGTCACGTACCTTGTCCACCAGGCGAAACCAGAAGTCTGGTTCACCCATGGCCATGCGGTAGTCAAAGCCGATGCCGCAGTCCGCCGCAGGCGCGGCGACGCCGGGAAGCCCGCTAACGTCCTCGGCAATGGTCACTGCATCTGGCTTCACCTCGTGAATGACACGGTTTGCCATCTGAAGATACGCCCATGCATCGTCGTCAGTGGAGCCGTTGAAGTACTGGGAATAGTCGGTGAAAGAGTCGCCCAGCCCATGGTCCCAGAAAAGCATGGACGTTATGCCGTCAAAGCGATAGCCGTCAAAGCCGTACTCCTCAAGCCAGAACTTGCAGTTAGAAAGAAGGAAGTGTATGACATTCGTCTTCCCGTAGTCGAAGCAACGGCTCCCCCAAACCGGATGGCGTCCTTTCTCGCCGGAATGAAAATACTGCCAGTCCGTGCCGTCAAAGCGAGACAAGCCATCGCGTTCGTTGGCAACGGCGTGTGAGTGCACAAGGTCCATTATGACAGCAAGCCCCATGCCATGCGCCACGTCAACAAGCGATTTCAGATCGTCCGGCGTGCCGAAACGCGAGCTCGGCGCGAAAAATGACGACACATGATAGCCAAAGCTTCCATAGTACGGATGTTCCATTACCGCCATCAACTGCACAGTGTCGTATCCCGCCGCTTTTATGCGCGGCAGCATAGCGTCGCGAAACTCAGCGTAAGTGTGAACACGCGGTTCCTCGCCAGACATGCCAACATGCGCCTCGTAGATGCGACGGAACGATGATGGTGCGCGCACGGCCGGCGATGGATTTCGCCAGCGATACTTCTTCGGTGGATCCCACACGCACGCGCTGAAAAGCTTTGTGTCTGGATCCTGCACAACATAACGTGCGTATGCCGGTATGCGCTCGCCGCTGCCGCCATCCCATCGCACCTGAAGATGATACTTGTCGAGATGGTGAATCATGCCCTCTGGAATCTCAAGTTCCCACACGTCCGCACCGGGGATGCGAAACACCTCAAATGCAGGGTCAATCTTCCATCCGTTGAAATCGCCGACAAGCCACATGGACGTTGCATGTGGCGCCCATTCGCGGAAAATCCAGCGACCACGCCGCCTGCTTCGCCCTGGCTCATGCCTAAGCCCGTAGTAGTGGTGGGCGTTCGCCCAGTCGCCAAGCGATGTCTCTCCACCGGTCAGCTCTTCAGCTCTGGCATAGGCATGCGCAGCACGCCCACGCACCGCCGACTCGTACGGCTTGAGGAATGGGTCATCGAGCAAATGTGCAGTAGACTGGTTCGGTACGCATTGCGCTTTCATGTTGAAATTTTATCAAAAACTATGCCGCGAATCAATACCACACATACTAGATTTACCCATTTTTTGGCGAGGTGTGATGTCCAGAAGCAAATGCAAGATTCTCTTGCGTTTAGTCCTTGAGAACACGGGACGGGATTGAAAGGCCGGACATTTCCCGTCATTCCTTCCTAGGAAGGAAACCCGCGTTTACTTCTGGACAAGGTTTCATGTAT
>CACYCL010000083.1 GCA_902772905.1 uncultured bacterium
GCACCCGGTGGGATTTGAACCCACACACCTTGCGGCACCAGAACCTGAATCTGGCGTGTATGCCAATTTCACCACGGGTGCAACAGGCGCGTATTGTACCAAAAAATTGCCGCGCTTGTCAAGGCGGCTTTGCGCGCGGTGTTCGCGGGCATCCCACGCGCAGGGCGACGGCGCGGTTCGGCGTCAACGCAGCCCGTACATGCGCTCCTTCCTCCGCAGCTTCCACCTTGTCTGGTCGGGACCGTCCACATACTCCATGGAAGGCTCCCAGCCAAGCCCCTCGGCCGCCCGTCGAACTGCCGCAACTCCGACGATGTAGAGGATGGCGGCCTTCGAAAGCGCTTCTACTTCATGCCACGCATTATAGCACATTTGCTACCATATCGCGATTGAGAAGCGAACCGGATGCTGAACATATACCGTGCCCACGCCGCCGAAGTGCGCGTCATCCTTCACTAGCGCGGCGGACTGCGACGAGCCGTACGCCCTCCGCCCTGACTGCAGCCTGCCGTTTACGGTCAGAGTGTCGCACTGGATGTCGGCGTCCAGAAAAAGCTTCGGCGGCCCGTCAGGGCCGTCCTTCATGTACAGGCTCATGGTCTCCGGCCAGCGGAATCCCTCCAGCAGCGTGACAGACACGGCGTTCGACAATGTGAAGGAGCAGGTCGCGGTGGCGGCGTTGTGCAGACTCACGGCGCCCGGACCCGCGAACAGGACGTTCGCGCCGCCCGACACGGCGGCGAGGTCGAACGAACCCCCGGCACACACGCTGACCGGCACCGTGGACGTCGGACAGCTGCCGAAAGACAGCGGCGCTTCGACCGTGACCGCGCCGGTGCCGGCGACAGTCACGCCGTCCCCGCCGTCAAGAAGCGAAATCTGCCCACCTGTCAGCGCGGCGGCGGCGGCCGACTCGAAGACAAGTCCGCCGAGGACAAGTCCGCCGATGTCGTTCTCGAAACTGCCGCCTTGCGGGAACACCAGAATGTCTCCGGCGAACGGCGTCGTGTGCAGTCCGACGCCGCCGCTCCACGGCCCCGAGGAAAGCCTCCCAGCGCTTCCGCCGTTCCACGTCAGCGTGCGCGGCAGGGCGTTCGTCAGCATCTCGATGCGGTCGGCGCGCGCCCCGTATCCGTAGTAGTACGCCATCAGGTTGGTGTCGGCGACGCGCAGCGTACGCGGGTCTATGAGCGATGCGCCGCCGGCGAAGTTCGTGACATACGTGTCGGTCACGAAGTACGTGTTAGTGTAGCCGTCTATGCCGACGAGGCAGCCGTCGAGCGGCGGCGGCATACTGACATGCCAGACGTCGTCTGCGTCCCACCAGCCGGCGTCACTCCATCCATTTGGGAAACCGACGCCAGAAATCAGCAGCGTGCAGTCGACGAAGCCATTGCGCGGCGAAACGTCAAGCGAGCGTATCGACCCTCCGGATATGAAGCAGTTCTCTAGATACGAGCTGCAGGAGATCGAGAGATTCGGCCCGTCGTTCTCGAAGCCGACGACGCAGTCCAGCACCGTGCAGTCGTCAAAAAGCGTCGGGTTTCCCGCAGACGGAGAATCCACCCCGTTGCCGCCGATGCCGATGATACGGGCGTTACGCACGAGACAGCGCTCCAGCACGCACAAGCCCCATGTTGCGGCAGCGTTCTGGTTCGTCGTGTCGATGCGCTCGAAGACGCACCCGCGGAAATGCGCGTAGAGATAGGGCGTGAACTTGCCCGCCGAGACGCTTGGCTTGCAGCCCCTGAAAGTGAAGCCGTCGAAAAACGACCGCGTCGAGTTGATGCAGCCGACTATTCGGGCGTTCTTCGGTTCGGCGACGAGAGACGCGTCGATGAACGTGGCGTCGCTTCCGTCCAGGGCGAACATGGCGATGCTTCTCGGCGCACCCTTGCGGTAGTCGGCAAGAGCGTAGAACTCGGGGTATGCGTAAGAGCCTGCGAGAACGCCGACGGACTGCCCGTTAGTCGCGGCGGAAAGCGCGGCGTCGATGGTCTTGAACGGCGCATTCGTCGTGACACCGGGATTGCTGTCGCTGCCAGTAGCCTGCGACACGTAGAAATCACACTCGACCCCCGCGGCAAGCACCGCGGAGGCCAGCAGAGCAAACAGCGACGCCGAAGGCAGAATGCGCATAAATCCACCCTGCCAGCCGGCGGCGCGTCAATTACTTCGTCGCGGTGCGGTCGTTGTACTCGCCCGTCTCCGTGTTGATGCGGATGACGTCGCCCTCGTTGATGAAGAGGGGTACGGCGAGTTCGTAGCCGCCTTCGACAGTGGCGGGCTTCGTGACCTTGCCGGAGGCCGTGTTGCCCTTTACGCCAGGCTCGACCTTGACGACCTTGCGCTCGACGAGCGCCGGCAGCTCAACGCCGATGACCTTGTCGTTGAAGAACAGAGCCTTGACCTCCATCTCGTCCATGAGGAAGTACTTCTTGTCTCCCATCACGTCGTAGGACACGCGGATCTCCTCGAAGTCGTCGTCGGTGAAGACGAACGCCTGCCCGTCGTCGTACGAATACGTCACCGACATCTGTAGAAGCTCCGGCTTCTCGAACTTGTCGCCCGAGCGGTAGCTCTTCGACATGCCGCCGCCGGTCATCATGTTGCGGAGCTTGCAGTTGTAGATCGCCTGCCCCTTGCCTGGCTTAGAGAAGTCGAACTCAGTGATTTCCCACGGCTCGCCGTCGATAAGGAGCTTCACGCCCTTGTGCAGCTCGCCTGCACCGATTACTTCGCCCATCAGTGTTTCCTCCGTTCAGTCGGATCCAGCCGCAATGGCCGGACGTTACTTCGTCTTGTGCCGCTGCGCCTTCATGCGCTTGTCGTATTTGTGCTTCGACATTTTCTTCCGGCGTTTCTTCTTGATGGATCCCATTTTGTTTTTCTCCTTAGTTGATACCTACCAAACTGTCTCTTACTCGGGCGCTGCCGCGCTTCAGAAGATTATCTTGTTGAGCGGCAGCTCGATTATGCCAGTCGCGCCGTGCTTCGTGAGCTGCGGTATGAGGTCGCGCACCTGGCGCTCCTCGACCACCGACTCTACGGCGAACCAGTCGGCGTCGTTCAGCTTGTTCACCGTCGGCGCGTGAAGCGCGGGAAGGGTCTTCACGACCTTGTCGAGCGTCTTCGCCGGCGCGTTGCACTTCAGCAGCACGCGGCGCTGCGCCTCCAGCGCTCCGGTGAGCAGCATCTTGAGCTGCTCCAGCTTAGCGCGCTTTGCGGCGTTCTTCCAGCTCTTCTTGTTCGCGATGAAGCGCGTTGTCGAGGTGAGGATCGTGTCGACGATGCGCAGGTTGTTCGCCCTGAGCGAAGAACCGGTCTCGGTCAAATCCACAATCGCGTCAACCAGCTCCGGGGCCTTTACCTCTGTCGCTCCCCAGCTGAACTCGACGTCGGCCTTCACGCCGTGCTTCTTGAGATAGCGCTTGACAAGGCCCATGGCCTCCGTGGATATGCGCTTGCCCTGCAGGTCCTTGACAGACTTGATCTTCGAGTCGTTCGGCACGGCGAGCACCCAGCGCACCGGGTTCGACGTTGCCTTCGAGTAGTTGAGCTCGCATATCTCCTGCACGTCGCTGCCGTTCTCGTAGACCCAGTCGTAGCCGCATATTCCGGCGTCAAGCAGCCCCAGCTCGACGTAGCGGCTCATCTCCTGCGGACGCAGCAGACGGCACTTGATCTCCTCGTCGTCAATCGACGGAACATACGAGCGGCTTGAGCACGTGACATTAAAGCCCGCGCGCTTGAACAGCGCGAAGGTTGACTCCTGCAGAGAGCCTTTCGGCAAACCTAGAACTATCGCCATGTATCCTCTTCTCTTGTGAAAAACGCAGATAATTATACCATAATGCCGTCAGCTTGTCCACTGCGACTTGTTTTGCCCGTTCTTTTCGCACTTACGGCGGCGAACGTATTTTGGTATAATAAACGGCAAAGGAGACTCAAAGATGAGCAGCGACAAACTGACATGGGCATTCATGATCCAGCTAGGGCACAACATGTGGGGCGAATCCCCGCTAATCGGCGAGCCCACGCCGGAGAACCGCGACAAGTTCGCACAGCCGTTCAACCGCACCGACACGAAAGTGTGGAACGAAGTCACAGAGTACGTGGCCAAGAAAGGCGCGAACATGCTCCTGATCGACCTCGGCGAAGGCCTCGCCTACCCGAGCCACCCGGAACTAGCCGTGAAAGGCAGCTGGTCGCCTGAACGCATGAAGGAGGAAATCGCCCGCCTGAAGAGCCTTGGCCTTGAGGCCATACCGAAGCTCAACTTCTCCGCCTGCCACGACGCATGGCTGAAGGACTACAGCCGCATGGTGTCCACGCCAGAGTACTACAAGGTCTGCGCCGACATCATACACGACGTGTGCGAGATATTCGGCAAGCCTCGCCTCTTCCACCTCGGCTGGGACGAAGAGCGATCGCGCGCGCAGAAAGGTTGCCGCTATCTAGTGGAGCGCAAGGGCGACCTTTGGTGGCACGACTTTCTCTTCACCGCGCGTGAAGTCGAAAAGCACGGCGTGAAACCGTGGATATGGAGCGACAAGATATGGCTTGACCCCGACGAATTCAAGATGCGCATGCCGAAAAGCGTGATGCAGAGTCCGTGGCACTATGCACGTTTCGGCCACTTCGTGAGAAACACCGCGGAGATGCTCAAGCTCGACTGGCCGGAGCCATGGGCCGGGGCGCTTGCGTTCAAGGAAATCGACGAGGCCGGCTACGACGCCATTCCCTGCGGAAGCACGTGGAGCAAGCCATGGAACATGGTTGCGGCCGTGCGTTTCAGCAAGAAGCATCTTGATCACAGCCGTATAAAGGGCTTTCTGATGGCTCCTTGGGCTCGCACATACCGACCGGAGGACGTTGTGAGGAACAAGACTGCGGCAGACCGCCTGGCCGATGCAAAGGCCGCGTGGGACGACGACCGCGAGGACCTTGTGCTTTACGGGCCTGTGGCCCAGTGCGTGAAAGTGGCGGCGAACGAGCGCGAGAAGAACGGACGCGAACCGGTGATCGTGACTCCAGAAGCGAAGCCACAGGCTCTGCCGCCGGAGCTGGACTTCCAGATCAAGGACTACCTGCTCGACGTCCGCTGGAACGAAAAGGTGACCACCTACAGCAAGGTTGAAGACGGCAAGACGACCGTGGTGCGCACGACAGGCGGCAAGGCAATAAGGTGCATAGAGTACCGCAATATATGAAAGGAACGATAGGTCATGGTCAGCAGAGGTAAGAACGGAGCGGTTTGCGCTGGCGCATTGGCAGTTGCAATGCTTGCAGCCTTCACAGGCGCAAATACGCTGCTAGCCGCGAATGCATCGGAAAACCCAGTGCTACGCATTATGCCGCTCGGTGACTCGATCACGCACGGATCGCAGTCAGTTCGCGGCAACGGCTACCGCGCACCGCTCTACGTGGCGCTCACGAACCTCGGCTACAACGTGGACTACGTGGGCACGGAGACTGACAACTACGGCAAGACAGACCCGTTCCTCGCCGACAGCGACCACGAGGGCCACAGCGGCTGGAAGATTGAGAACGCCTCAAACGGCATCTATGACTACATTCAGGGATTCTTCGCGCAGATCGACGATCCGCAC
>CACYCL010000084.1 GCA_902772905.1 uncultured bacterium
GCCCCCATCGCGCCGCATTTCTTCCGCGATTTCCGCCTGCCGCCGATCCTTGCCGAGTTGTCGCAGCGCCTTGTTGCGGAGAATGCCAGTCAGGTAGTTGTGGAAATGTCCCTTCTCGTCTGGCGCATAGCGGTAGGACGGCAGCGCCGACCAGACGGAGAACAAAGTCTCCTGTATGATGTCGTCAGCGTCAATGGTCGGGAATCGCTCGCGCAGATACGCTTCCATCATCGGACGGTAGCGCGCGACGAACTCTGTCCAACGAGCGTGTTGCGAATCGCCCGCAAGATCGCGCAGAAGCGTCGTCGATGTCGTCGGTATATTTGCCATGCTATCTTGGCCTGTCCGCCTCAAGCGCGTGGGCGAGCTGGTCGGGGCAGGAGGTGCCGTTGCGGCACTGAACGCCTTTCAGGAGCGCGATGACGTCCTTGACCTTGCGTCCGACGACGAGCTTCGCGACGCCCTGCGTGTTGCCTGGGCATCCGCCGACGAACTCGCACGCCGTCACAACGCCGTCAGCGACTTCATAGTTGATCGCCCTCGAGCAGGTACCTGTTGTCTTGTAGGTTTTCATCTGTAGGTTTTCCTCTAGTGAATCAGTAAATCAAGTTCATGTTGCTCTTTTGCTAGACAACAGCAGTTGCCTGTAGCATTCGTATGCAGCGACAGAGACGGCGTTGGCGAGATTGATGCTGCGGGCGTGTTCACCCGGCATCGGAATCTTGAAAAGCGAATCGCTGTAACGCTCGTAGAAGCCATTTGGAAGCCCGGAGGACTCGTTTCCGAACACAAGCGCGTCACCTTGCTCAAAGCGGCAGTCGTAAAGAGACTTCTCTCCGTGCGTCGAGAGGAATAGGAAGCGTCTGGGCTTTGCAACTGCAAGGTATTCTTCCCAAGTGTCATGCAGCGCAATGTCGAGATGCGGCCAATAGTCGAGACCTGCACGTGAAATCGAACGGTCATCGAGCGCGAAGCCCAACGGCCTGACCAGATGCAGAGGAACGCCAAGCCCAACGCACAAGCGCCCTATCGCGCCTGTGTTGTGCGGTATTTCTGGACGAAGCAACACTATTGAGAAGTTCATTACGGGCATTATACCATAAATAGAGTGCTTCTTGTCTAAGCCGAACATTCTCCGATGTACGTGGTTAGGCATACGGGGAATATGATATAATACCCGCAAAACGAAATTTTATGCCGATAACATTGGACATTGCTGAGAGACTATGCCGACGCATCGAATGAAAGCATCCGTCATAGTTCCTGCGTGGGGGGACACGCCTCACCTCGAAGAGACCAGGGCGAGGCTTGCGGCGCAGACGTTCCGCGATTTTGAAGTCATCGTTGCTGCGCCGCCCGAAGGCGAGTGCAACGCTGGCGCGGCTCGGAACGTCGGCTTGTCGCAAGTTTGCGGCGAATGGCTTTTTTTTGTGGATGCGGACGACCTGCCAGAACCTGATTTCATCGAAACGACCATTGAGACCTGCGAGCGCACAAATGCTGACATCGTTGCGTTCCAGGCAGACGAAGTGGATGATCGCCTTGGAACGCGAAAGCCCATGCCTTATCTGCGTCGCATCTCGCCGTGGGCTGACGGAAAGCCCCATTCTCTTGACGAGCTAGGTTCGGCACGCTTCACGACGCTAGGCCTCGCGCCGTGGAACAAGGCTGTACGTCGTTCACTGGTTGCGGACAATGGAATTCGCTTCCAGTCTATTCGCCGTTCGAACGATGTGGCGTTTGTGGTGGAAACGATTGCGAGGGCTTCATCCTTTGCGGCAGTCGACCGGTCGCTAATAGGCTATCGCGTGAACAATGCGAAAAGCCTGCAGTGGACCAATGCAGAAACGCCTACATGTTTCTACGATGCTCTGCTGGAGGCGAAGTGGCGGCTTGGCGGCAGGCATCAAGAGGCGCTGCGCACATTGGCAGCTGAAACAATTGCATACAATCTGCACTCGGTGCGCACGGTCGAGGCGTACAGGACGCTTGCGGACTTTCTGGCGGGACGCGCCCAGACGGATTTCGGCGTGGATGTTCCGATTTCTGCCATGAAACGGCGCGGTGTTCTTGGCTTTAAGATGATGCGAGCTTTCGAAACCCTGCATGAGCGTGGACTTGCGTTTTGCCTTCGGCGGGCATTGGGGAGGCTAGTGAAGCCATGACACTCGTCGTCAATAAATTCTTGTAGAGGCGGTTTATGTATAACGAGCAAGTCACTATTCTGATTCCCGCATATAATCCTGACGCAAAACTCGTAGAGTTGATTGACAAACTTAGGTGTAGGTTTGAACACATACTAGTGGTTGACGACGGCTCTCATGGATCTTCAGAAGTATTCGCCGCCATACGCAATATGGGGGTGTCGGTTGTCGCTCATGAGTCAAATCGCGGAAAAGGAGCTGCGCTTAAGACAGGCTTTAGATGGATAATTGAGAACATGCCGTCATGTGCCGCAGTCGTCACAGCCGATGCAGATGGTCAGCACCGTCCAGATGACATCGAGAAGGTCGCTCGCGCATCGCTTGCAAATCCTGCATCACTTGTCTTAGGTGTCAGGGAGTTCTCCGGCAAGGTGCCGTTTCGCTCGCGTTTCGGCAACTGGTGTACGCGGCAGATATTCTTCTTGCTGACTCGGCTAAAAGTCCGCGACACGCAGACAGGGTTGCGTGGCATTCCTGCTGCATTGCTTTCCAGGATGCTTGATATTGCAGGAGAGAGATATGAATATGAGATGGCAATGCTGGCGGATGCAAAGAACCATCTGTCTCCCATCATCCAGATTCCAATAGAAACAATCTATATTGAAGGCAATGCTTCGTCCCGCTTTAATCCTTTGCGTGATTCTATATGCATCTGTAGTGCGCTTATCAAGTTTTGCATGTCATCAATCGGGTGCTTCTTGCTTGACAATGTTGTGTTCACGAGTGTGCTCTACATTGCTGGTTCTGTGACGGCATGGAAGCGCGCAACGTGTGTCTTGGTCGCCATTGCCATAGCGCGTTTCGTTTCTTCGACTGTTAATTATGCCTGCAACAGAAAGTTTGTGTTCAAATCTAATGCGCCGCCGACATTGTCGTTCTTAAAATATTGGATATTGGTCCTGATTGTTTTGTCCTTGGGATACGTGTTTACTGCTGCATTGTCCCGAATGCTGGATGCGTCTGGAATAATCATCACGGTCATTAAGATATTTGTGGAAACGATGCTGTTCTTTCTGTCGTACAAAATACAGAGAGTGTGGGTGTTTTCAAAGACGGAGACATTGTGATTGCATCTGTCATAGTTCCTGCCTGGGGTGAGCCGCCCCTTCTTGAACGCGCCTGTGCGTCGATTCGCGCACAGACGTTTTCTGACGTAGAGCTCGTTGTCGCAGCACCGCCTTCAGAGGCCCCGCAGACTCTTCCGGCGGCGCGGTTCGCCGGGCTTGCGAAGGCGACTGGAGAATGGATCGCGTTTTGCGACGCCGATGACTGGATCGAGCCGAATGCAATCGGGGAAATGATGAAAACGGCGGAACGTGAATCTGCGGACTGCGTCTGCTGCGGCATGATGCGTGATGGGGCGAATGGTTCGTCCATTCTTCGCCCATTCGACCGTGAAGGTCCAAGCGACACTTTCAATGCGTTGGTGAACAAGCTCTTCCGCAGAGAGCTTTTGGAGGGGCTTTCCGTCGATCTGTCCGTCTCGCTTGGCGAAGATTTGATGGTGTCGGCGCAGGCCATGCGCAAGGCCCGCAAGATTGCCGCCGTTGACGCTGCGTTCTACCACTACTGCGAGAACAGCGCTTCCATTACCCATAGGCAGAACGGGCGGAAGCGCGTGGAGGATCTGGCACGCGTCGGCGAGATTCTGCGCACTGCCATGCCTGAACCTGAATGCGACGCTTTCCACGACAGGGTAACGCGTGACGCGCTGTTGCTGTGGATTCGCCATAGAGTCTTTGACAGGAGATTATGGCGCACGCTGCGTTCGCGCATGAAGAGTGGATTGCTGGATGATCCTCGCCATGGAATTGTGAAGAAAGGAGCGTTGGCCTGTGCGGCGTGCCTATTTGATTGACCGTGATTCCGTTGGTGGCGGCATGGAGTACATCCGCAGGCAGATCGCCGCGCATCCAGGCGATGAATGCCGCGTTTTCTTTGCCGACCATGGCGAATGCACCCCTGCGAAGGTGAACCGCTGGGGCGCCGGTGTCATTCACGTCAACCACCTCAGAGCGCTCGCGCAGCTCTTCCGCAATCCGCTCGTGAGACCGCATGGACAGGTAGTGTTCACGATCCATGGCATCCATCTGCGCAAATACGATTTCTTGCCCAAGACCGTTGCGAACCGTGTTAAGCGACTGATGCGGCTTTCCCTTGAGCGATGGCTTTACCGTCGTTGTGACCGGCTGATCGCGCTTACCGAAACGGATGCTGCCGATGCACGGCGTATTTACGGGCTGGGGCTGCCGGTCGCCGTTGAGCCGAATGCCGTGAATGCTTCGGAGTTTGCCAGCCCGCCGACTGGGCTGCGCTACGGGCATGACGAGTTCGCATTCGTTTGCATTGCGCGATTCGATTTTCAGAAGGGGCAGGACATTCTTCTCGCCGCCATTGCGCGAGTGCAGGATGAATTGCGCAGTTCAGGTTCGCGCACGTTGTTTATAGGCGGCGGCTCGACGCTAGAGGAGTCTAAACGGAAAGCTGCGCACCTTGGCATTGCGGATCTTGTAGTCTTCGTCGGCGAGATTCCGAACGCCGGCGCCTATATGGCGTGCGGCAAGACGCTCGTTGCCCCGAGCAGATGGGAGGGCATGCCGTATTTGCTGCTTGAGGCCGTTGCCCGCAATCGCCGCATCATCGCTTCCGATTGCCCAGGGAACCGCGATGTGCTTGCGAACTACGCCCTTGCGCGGCTTTTCAATGTCGAAGACGTGTCCGGGCTTTCCGAGTTGCTCACGGAGGCGGAGCAATGAAGACTGCGCTTCTCCACTACTGGCTCACGAACGTGCGCGGCGGCGAGAAGGTGCTTGCCGCGCTGGCGGATATTCTGCCCGAGGCCGACATATTCACCCACGCATATCGGCCTGAAGCTTTTGGCGAGCCGTCGGCGCACATCCTCTGGGGGCATCGCGTGACTGAATCGCTGGTTGCGCATCTGCCGCTTGGCCGACGCCATCCTCAGGCGTATTTGCCGTTGTTGCCGATGGCCTCGCGCGCGTTGGAACTGGATGGATATGACCTTGTCGTCTCAAGCGAGTCCGGACCGATAAAGGGCATTCGTAAGCCGAAGGACGCGCGGCATGTCTGCTACTGCCACACGCCGATGCGCTACATCTGGGACATGCGCGATGAATATTACCGTGATGCGGGATTCTGCGGCAAACTGGCCATGCATCTCTTCACTGAGCACCTTAAGCGCGAGGATTTGAAGAGCGCCGAGTCGGTGGACGTCTTTGTTGCGAATTCGCTCTTTGTCGCGGAGCGGATTCGCCGCATATATGGACGAGAGGCAATTGTCGTACATCCGCCGGTTGATGTTGGCTTCTTCTCCGCCGACGTGCCGCTTGCGCCACGTAAGCCATATTATCTATTTGCCGGCGCCAACGTCAAGTACAAGCGGCTTGACCTTGCGCAGGCGGCCTGCAGCCGCATGGGGCGCGAACTTGTTTTTGCCGGCGGTGGGAATTGTACGGACGAGGAGCTTCGAGCACTTTATCGTGGTGCGAAAGCACTCGTCTTTCCGGGCATAGAGGATTTTGGCATCGTTCCTGTAGAGGCGCAGGCGGCAGGAACCCCGGTGATTGCGTTCCGGGCCGGTGGTGCGCTTGAGACGGTTGTGGATGGTGAAACGGGACTGTTCTTTGACGACGATTCGGTTGATTCGCTGTGTGGCGCAATAGAGGAGTTCGAGTCGCGCAGTTGGTCGGCAGAGGCATGTAGAATAAACGCGGCAAGATTTGACAAGTCCGTTTTCTCCGGTAGAATGCGACGCATTTTGAAGACGTCATAACGCCTCGCCTACTTCTGGACGGGGCAGTTGCGAGATTTTCGCAAGAAAATTGCTGACGGCTTGACGATGAGAAGGTAAAACACTATAATTCGCAACATGAAAGTGAAGTTGGAAAAGACAATTACCGACAGAACGGTCGACCCGGACATACTCTCTTACACCGTCGGTGACGATCCTGTTCTTGACCTTGCCCTTGTCAAGTGGGATTGCATGGGCACTGCGGCGCATGTCACGATGCTTTCCGAGATGAAATGGCTTAAGCGCCCCGTGGTCACCAAGACGGAGGCTGCAAAAGTGCGCAAGGCGCTTGCCGCTGTCGTGAAGCTTGCTGAAGAGGGTAAGTTTGCCATACTTGTCGAGGACCAGGACGTCCACATGGCTGTTGAACGTCTTCTTACGGCGAAGCTCGGCGATCTAGGAAAGAAGATTCACACGGGACGCAGTCGCAACGATCAGGTTGCAGTGGACGTGCGGCTGCACATGAAAGACGAGATTCTTGCCGCAGAGTCTGAGGTTTGCGAGCTTGCCAGGGCTCTTGTTGCGTTCGGCGCGAAGGCTGGGGCTGTCCCTCTTGTAGGTCGGACGCATCTTCAGCCTGCCATGCCGTCTACTGTTGAGATGTGGGCGACAGGTCATGCAGAGATGATCATCGACCAGCTTGAGAACATGGAGGCTGCGTATCGCCTTGCGGACTTGAATCCGCTTGGCAGCGCTGCGGGCTATGGCGTGCCGTTGCCGCTGGATCGCGCCCGCACGACGAGGCTCCTCGGCTTTTCCCGCACGATTCACAATTGCTTTGGCGCATCTATGGCGCGTGGCGAATGCGAGGCGGCGTTGCTGTCGGCTCTTGCGCAGCTGATGGCGGTTCTTTCGCGCTTTGCCGAAGATCTCATCCTGTTTTCGATGCCTGAGTTCGCATACTTCCGCCTGCCGCGTGAATACTGCACAGGCTCATCCATCATGCCTCAGAAGTTCAATCCCGACGTTCTGGAGCTTGTGCGCTCGAAGGCGGCACAGACGCTTGGCCTCCAGACGGCGGCGATTTCGCTTTTGCATGCGATGCCCGGTGGCTACAACCGCGATCTGCAGGACTGCAAGTGGCTTTACATGAAGGGTCTATCGATTGCTCGCACAACGTTGCGCATACTTGAGAAAGTCGTCAAGGGCGTTGCTGTAGATGCATCCGCCTGCAGACGCGCGTTTTCGCCAGGCGTGTTCGCTACGGATGTCGCGTTGCGCAAGGTTGCGGACGGAACGCCGTGGCGTGATGCGTACCACGATGTACGCGACCAGTTTGCCGCGCTGTATGATGGCAAGTCGGCTGAGGTCGCCGATCTAGACCCAGACAGGCAGGTGGCGCTAAAAACGCATGAAGGAACTTGTCTCGGCATTGACCGCCAACTGTATTTGCGTCGCATATCCGAAGCATTGGCATCTGCGTTGTCGCGTAGGAAGGCTTTGGATAAGTGCTGCAAAGCACTCTTAAAGTAGCATACAAGGACACAAGAAGATAAGGAAACCAGCATGAAAAAGGCTCTAATAACGGGCATAACCGGTCAGGACGGAAGCTATCTTGCGGAGTTTCTGCTCGAAAAGGGCTACGAGGTGCATGGAATAATCCGCCGCGCCTCCACGTTCAACACCGAGCGCATAGATCATCTTTACCAAGATCCGCACATCAACGGGGTGCGGCTTTTTCTGCACTATGGCGACCTTGGCGACGGCTCCAACCTCATCAAGCTCGTCTATGAGATACAGCCAGACGAAATATACAATCTCGCTGCGCAAAGCCACGTGAGGGTGTCGTTTGACTCTCCTGAGTTCACTGGCGATGTTGACGCGCTTGGCACGATGCGCCTTCTTGAGGCCATTCATTTAACTGGCCGCGACAAGCTCACGAAGTTCTACCAGGCGTCGACTTCGGAGCTCTTCGGGCTTGTGCAGGAAGTGCCTCAGCGCGAGACGACGCCTTTCTATCCGCGTTCGCCCTACGCAGTTGCCAAGCTGTATGGATACTGGGCCGTCAGGAACTATCGTGAAGCGTACGGCATATTTGCATCGAACGGAATCCTGTTCAACCACGAATCTCCGCGCCGCGGTGAAACGTTTGTCACGCGCAAGATAACGCGAGCGGTGGGGCGCATCAAGATGGGGCTTCAGGACAAGCTCTACATGGGCAACATAAACTCTCTGCGCGACTGGGGGTTTGCGGGCGACTATGTTGAAGGAATGTGGAAGATACTTCAGCACGAAAAGCCAGACGAGTTTGTGCTTGCTACTGGCGAAATGCATTCTGTGAAGGAGTTTTTGAGCGAGGCTTTCGCACTCGTTAGCCTGGACTGGCAGAAGTACGTGGAATGCGACAGCCGCTATCTCCGTCCGACAGAGGTGGATCAGCTTCTTGGCGATGCGTCCAAGGCAAGGCGTGAACTGGGCTGGGAACCAAAGGTCAAGTTCAAAGATCTTGTCAAGATGATGGTTGATGCGGATTTGGAGCTTGCGCGCAAGGAGCGGGCAATGAAGGACGCCTGATGCGTCGATGACGTGCGGCAAGGCAAGGAGGAGGTCTAGACAATGTCCAGCAAGAGGAAAATATATGTAGCGGGGCACCGCGGCATGGTTGGCTCTGCCATTTGCCGTGCGCTGGCTGCGAAGGGGTCTCCGCTCGGTGAGTGCGAGATTGTTGTGCGTTCACATGCTGATCTAGATTTGCTTGATCCGGCGTCGGTCAGGCAGTTCTACGCCGCCGAGCGGCCTGACATGGCCGTGATAGCCGCTGCACGTGTTGGTGGCATTGGGGCGAACTCGGCGGCGAACTCGCGCTTTCTATATGAGAACGAGATGATTGCGATGAACACCATCTGGGGCGCTGCCGAGGCGGGCGTAAAGCGCCTGCTGTTTCTCGGGTCGACTTGCATATATCCGCGCATGGCTCCGCAGCCGATTCCAGAGTCTGCTCTGCTGACGAGTGAACTTGAAAAGACGAATGAGGGATATGCGCTTGCCAAGATATCAGGGCTCAAGCTGTGCGAGTTCCTGCGTCGCGAGAGGAGGCTTGTATACCATTCGCTCATGCCAACGAACCTATATGGTCCTGGCGACAGCTACGACATTGAAGGCGGCCACGTTCTCCCTACGCTGATACGCAAATTCGACACGATGAAGGACGTCGTGCCGCTCTGGGGCACGGGATCGGCTATACGCGAATTCCTGCATGTGGACGATTTGGCGTCGGCGTGTCTGTTTGCGCTGTCGCTCGAAAATCCGCCGGACCTGATGAACGTCGGCTCAGGCGAGGAGGTCACGATTCGTGAATTGGCCGAGGCCGTTCAGGAGGCTACAGGCTCTACCGCGAAGATAACATGGGATTCGACGAAACCTGATGGTACTCCGCGCAAGCTCTGCGACACATCGCTAATTCGCTCGCTTGGCTGGCGGCCGAGGATTGGCCTCAAGGAGGGGCTGGCGCTTACGGTCGCGAGTTACCGCAAGGAGCTGGCGGCTGGCACGATACGTCTTGGAGAGAGGTGCGCGGCTAAATGAGCTTCTCCGGGCAGAAGCTTTTGCTGGATGTTCAAGACCTGCATGTTCGCTATGGAAACTACGAGGCCGTGAAGGGCGTGTCGTTCTCTCTCGGCGTTGGGGAGATACTTGGAATCGTAGGCGAATCTGGAAGCGGAAAGTCAACCATAGCAAAGACGCTTGTCGGGCTTGAGAGGCCGTCGTCTGGAGTGGCGGCGTTTGCCGACGGCGTAAGCGCGCAGATGATATTCCAGGATGCGGTAGGCTCGCTGAATCCAAGGATGACCGTGAGGCAGACGCTAGACGAGGTTCTGCTGATAAAGGGAAGAGGGAAGAACGGAGAGGCAAGGAACGCTTGTGACCTTCTTGATCTGGTTGGCTTGTCCAAGGCCGTGTTGGACCAGTATCCGCGCGAGCTTTCCGGCGGGCAGTGCCAACGTGTTTCCATTGCGCGAGCGCTTGCGTGTCGACTTGACGTGCTCATAGCCGACGAGCCTGTAAGCGCACTTGACGTCTCAGTGCAGGCGCGCGTCTTGAATTTGCTGCGCGACCTGCGCCGAGAGCTGGGGCTTGCGATTCTTCTTGTTGCGCACGACCTTGCCGTCGTGAAGAACGTCTGCGACCGCATTTGCGTGATGGAGCATGGCCGTTTTGTGGATGTAGGACCGGCAGAGCAGGTGTTTGATCACCCGAAGAGCGACTACACCAAGCGACTCATTGCGGCCGTGCCGAGCATCAGCGCATAGCCTATTGATTCATTGTTATGATATTTTTTCGCCCCAGAAAGCTACAGATGCGTTGTTGTTGACGGATTTGGCGTTTGCAAGTGCGCGACGGATGCCAGGTTCGGTGAGTCGTCCAGCCTTGTGCCCAAGTTCCCAGAGATGACCGAACACTACGCGCGTTGGCTGAACCTTTGAGATTGCCTTTGCCACGTTGATTCCACAGCCGGGGAAGAAAAGCCAGAGGTCTGGTCGTCCCCAAGTTGTGCCTAGCTTGCCTTCACTTCCCTTGCCGCAGTCGCCAGTGTGGTATAATATCCAATTGCCTACGCGTATTTCGAAAGCTGTGGTGAAGTCGATGAGGTAGTCATTGTGGTCAACGAGTGATGTCCTTATTTCCACGTCCTTGATTTTGAAGACCTTCTGTGCACGTGTAAAGCCGCCGTTCGCGTACCATGTTGTGCTTTTCTTCCGCCAGTCGGCCGCGCCGTAGTTGTCGAGAAAATTGGAAATGACGGTCTTTCCTGCGCTATCCATTGCACGGTAGAATCCGTTTCGCCAGTGGTCGGCATGATTGTGGGTTATGAGCGCGAAGTCGAGCCTTGGTGCGAGTTCAAAGTCGCGGCGGTGCACTAAGTCGATGGAAAACAGCGATTCACGTGTTTTTATTATGTAACCCATGTTGTACACGCTCCAGACAGCAGGAATATCTCCGACCTTGGTATCGCTGATTTCTTTGGCGACTTTGGCGAATGCGGCTTCCAGTTTCTCTAGTGTTGCGCGACCGCGCGTGTTTCCGTCGGCCAGGTACTCTCTGTACAATGTTGCAGGTACTAGGTCTGTCTCGCGCTGCCAAATGGCAATTGCATCCTCCTCGGCCTGCAGTGGCGAGCACAGCCCAGCCGCTGCGAATCCTGCGGCTCCCTTCATGAATCCGGTTCTTGTGATTTCAGTCTTTGACATGATTATCCCTCCTTATGCTTGGGTGTATTATACCATAAATCCCCAATAGATTGTGGTTGTGAACAGGATGTGTACACAATCTGTTGAAATCTTTTTTCATTTTCCCCCTTGCGTACATACGATATTTAGTGTATCATACACACATCTACCCACAACAGGCAGTAATACAGCTTTAAAACAGACAACTCTTAAAAACGGACAAAAAGACATGAGCGACCAGAGAAAGTCGATGAAAATCATCAAGCGCAGCGGGCAGGAAGTTGCGTTTGACATCACCAAGATCGAGAACGCCATTCGCAAGGCCAGTCAGGCCGTTGACTA
>CACYCL010000085.1 GCA_902772905.1 uncultured bacterium
ATCAATTGGTTAGATCAACAGATTGTGATTCTGTGGGTTGCGGGTTCGAGTCCCGTCTCCTGCCCCAGACTTGAAAGGAATGTGGCGAGATGACAATCATCGAAGCGCTGGTGGACCTGCAGGAAGTTGACGGGCGCATACGAGAGCTTGAGACGGAGTTGAAGGATCTTCCGCGGCGCAAGGCGCTTGAGACGGCGAGGCTGTCGGGTGTCTCGGCCGATTTACAGGCGGCCAAGGCCAATCATGAGTACGCTGCGAAGAGAGTGAAGTCCTACGAAGAGGATGCGAAGGCTTTGCGCGAGAAGATACAGCAGCTAAAGCAGACCCAAATGGGTCTGAAGACGAACAAGGAGTATCAGGATTTCTCGATTCAGATAGATCTTGTGAACCACGACCTTGAGGCGACCGAGAACAATGCAATCGCCGCCATGGATGACTTGCCCGGCGCACAGGCTCGCATAGACGACGCGCAGGCCAAGTATGATTCAGAGAAGGGCGGTGTCGATGCGTTCTGCGCCGAGATTGACGAACGCATTGCCAAGGTCAAGGCGGAGCTTGACGAGGCAATGAAGGAACGCGCCGAGAAGGCCAAGGCCGTGAACGACCCGAAGTTCATGCTCTACTACGAGCGTCTGCGCACGAAGCGCTGGCCGGTGGTCTCCGCGCTCACGCACGATGGCGTCTGCGATGGCTGCCATCTCGTGCAGCCGCCGTCGGTTGGTCAGCTTGCGGACGCCAATGCAAAGAATGGCGAGGCCGGCAAGCCGCAGTCGATCGTGGCGTGCACGATGTGCGGTCGCATACTTTACCGCGCCTGATGCGCGGTGTAGATCTTTGACAGCTTCCCCTGAAGCGACGTGCGAGTGACCGGTCGCTGCCGAACAGCAGAGGAAAGTCCGGACTCCGCAGGGCGGGAAACCGGCCTCAACGGGCCGGGGGCGTCGGGCAAACCGACGTGACGGAAAGTGCCACAGAAACAAACAGCGAAGCCCCGAAAGGGGTCGTGATGGTGAAAAGGCGGGGCAAGAGCCCACCGGCGCGCCTGAAACGACGCGTGTCAAGGCAAACCCTTTCTGGAGCAAGATCAAATAGGGAACCGAACGCGCGGCCCGCGCGGTTGGTCGGCAAAGTAGGTTGACCATGAGGCTCCGGGTTGATCGCTCAGATGAATGATCGGAGTCCCTGCAAGGGGATGAACAGAATCCGGCTTATTCGCCGCACGTCGCTTCAGGGGATGCCAATGTGCAGTCATGAGTAAAATCATAGAGGAAAGTGCGCGAATTGAGCCGCCAGAGGAATTGTCCTCGTCGTTCAGGGTGCGTCCGCAGAATGCGAACAAGCGCACTGTCGGGACGGTTACCGTCGTCGGCGGGTCGCGTCATTTCGTGCATGCGCCGGTCATGGCCGGCCTGGGGGCGCGTGCGGCCGGTGCGGGCCTTGTGCAGCTTGTAGTGCCTGACGCATCGCGCATCGCTGCTGGCGCGCTTGTGCCTGAGGCTACGTTCATGAAGCTTACGGCGACTTGCGTTCCGCCCAGTGCGGATGTTTCCGTGATTGGCATGGGGCTTGGGACCGGAGTGTCATCGGAAGTGATTCTGTCGCGTCTTCTCTCCGGGTCGGGCGGCCGGTTTGTGCTGGACGCCGACGCGCTTGGAATCCTAGCGTCATGGTACGGGCGTACGGACGGCTATGATCCGGCAGTCGGTCAGGAACTGGTTCTGACTCCACATGAAGGCGAGGCGGCGCGGCTCCTTGGCTGGAAGATCGAGCGGGTGGCCTCCGACAGGCTCGCCGCCGCGCGCGCCATCGTTGACCGCTACGGCGCAACAGTTGTGCTTAAGGGTGCGCATACGCTTGTTGTTTCATCGGACGGCGCTCGCGTCTACGAAAACATGGCGGGGAATCCGTTCATGGCGCTCGGCGGCATGGGAGACCTCCTAGCGGGAGTCATCGGAGCACGCTGGGCGTATCTCAAGGACGACGCATTCCTTGCGGTGGCATCGTCTGTTTGGCTGCATTCTCGCGCGTCGGACGAGCTTGTCGCCATGGCGGTTGATCCTTCGATAGTGAATACCGCGGCAGAAATCGGATCGCTCAGAGTTCGCCTGGAGCGTGGCTGGTGACATCGAGGAGTGCAATTGCTGTTCATGTCGTGCAAATATTGCGGCAGATGGAGAGGAGTAACATGACAATGCATAATAATATGTTGAAGATGACGGGCATGCTTGCTTTTGCCTTTGGCATTGCGGTTTGCAATGGCGCGGAAGTCACGGTTGATGCATCATCGGCAGTCGGCCCCGTAAAGCCGGTGAACGCAGTTGGCCAGCCGCCAATGATAGACGCGATTGGCAGTGCGCCGCTCTTCCACTATCTAAAGGACGCCGGCATCCCGTATTCGCGTCTGCATGACGTAGGCGGCTGGCTAGGTGGCGGATTGTATGTTGATATACCAAACATCTTCCCGGATTTTGACGCAGACGAGACCAATCCGGAGAGCTACCGTTTTCAGTTCACCGACGCCCTGCTGAAAAACCTTGAGAAGTATGATGTCGAGCCTTTCTTCAGACTTGGCGTCACGATTGAGAACTTTGTGACGTATGGAAAGACTGGCACGTTTCCGCCTGTGAACATTCTTCCTCCAAAGGATCCTGCGAAGTGGGCGCGCATCTGCGAACACGTAATCAGGCATTATACCGAGGGCTGGGCGAACGGCTACCGCATGAAGATCACGTACTGGGAGATCTGGAACGAGCCTGAAAACCATCCAGATGCAATGCGCAACCCAATGTTCAGGGGCTCGTTTGAGGAATACATGAAGCTGTATGGCGTTGCGGCGACGCATCTCAAGAAGTGCTTTCCGCACATCAAGATAGGTGGCTACGGGCACTGCGGCTTCTACGCCGGAGTCGGCTCGGACCGGGTGCCTGCGGCGAATTCGTCGCCGCGCATGGAATATTTCGTCGATTGCTCGCACAAGTTTCTGGCCGCTGCGCGCGACAATGGCTGGCCTCTTGACTTCTTCTCCTACCATTCCTACTCCGATCCCAAGGAGGCGATGCGGCAGGTGCGTTTCGCCGACGAACACCTGAACGAGTATGGTTTCACGTCTGACAAGTGCGAACGCATATTCAACGAGTGGCTTCCGTTCGTAGGGCACAAGAACCTCGGCACGGCACTGCAGGCGTCTGCCGTCGCCGCCGAGCTCATTGCGCTTCAGAACGGTCCGTGCGACCTTGCGTGCATATACGACGCGAGGTGCGGAGTTGGCAATTATTCGCCGCTTTTCAATCCGCTGACTTATGAACCGCATAAGGCATACTATGCGTTCATGGCCTTCAATGAACTGCGCAAGCTCGGTACGGCCGTTGCCTGCAAGTCGACCGATCCGAACCTCTATGCAGCGGCCGCTGCGCATGAAGGGCGAATTGCCGTTATGCTTGCGAATTATTCGGGCAGGGCCATTCCGCTGTCGGTGAAAGGCGCCGAAGGCGCGACGGAGTGCCGTCTCACCGACGATGTGCGCACGTATGAAAGCGTTCCACTGCCGGCGGCGCTTCCGCCTCGCTCGTTCGCCGTGCTGACAACGCCGGAGCGTGCGGAGGTTCCCCAGGTTCCGGCGAGGCAGAACCTTGACATGCCCGATTCGCGCGCACGCGTCTATGTGTCGCCGGTGCGCGTCGTATGGGAGAGGGGCGCGCAGAACGCCGACAGATTTCTTGCGCCAAAGCATGGGCAGGTGTGCGAGACGGGATTTGCGAAGTCTGTTGGCGCAAGGTTGCTGAACGACGGCGGGGACACGCCATGCGTCGTGCTTGACTTCGGGCGCGAACTGCACGGCGGTCTGCAGCTTGGGATGAGCCCGAAGGCGACCAAAGGATCGCGTGTCCGCGTTCGATTCGGCGAATCCGTGTCAGAGACCATGAGCAGCGTCGGAGGGGAGAAGAACGCCACGAACGACCATGCCATGCGCGACTTCGAGCTGTCAGTTCCGAGCTTCGGCACCATCGAAGTGGGCAGCACAGGCTTTCGTTTCGTGCGAATCGACCTGGTGACGAAAGGCGAAGTTGGTTTTGAGTTCGTTCGCGCCGTCTCTCTTATGCGCCGCATGCGCCAGATAGGCTCGTTCCGCTCGTCCGACGAACGGCTCAACCGCATATTCGACGTTGCAGTGCGCACTGTGCATCTCTGCTGTCAGGACAATGTCTGGGATGGCATCAAGCGCGACAGGCTCGTGTGGCTCGGCGACATGCACCCGGAGACGATGGCCATACTCAACGTGTTCGGAGCGGCGAGCGTGATCCCTGAGACGCTTGACTTTGCAATGGCCACGACGAAGCCTGATGAATGGATGAACACGATATGCACGTACACCGCGTGGTTCCTGCGCTGTGTGCGCGCCTGGCGTGACTATACCGGCGACAACGCATTTGTCCGGGAGAGAGGCGACTATCTGAAGCGCACGATCGAGCATTCGCTCGCGACCGATGGGCTGAACCCGACTTCGTCAATGGGCGGGTTCCTGGACTGGCCAACGCACAGCGACAAGGATGCGGAGGCGGCTGGGTCTCGCGCATTGTGGGCGCTTGCGTTTGATGACGCGGCAGTGCTTGCCGACGTTCTGGGCGACAGCGCGCTCGCCGGCAGATGCCGTGACTCGGCTGCAAAGATACGTGCGACAGCCTTCGATCCTCACGGCGCGAAGTCGTCCGCAGCGCTTCTTGCGCTTGCCGGCGTTGCGGATCCAAAGGAGATGTTCGCAAAGGTTATTGGCGAAAATGGCCACTCGGGCGTCTCTACATTCTATGGCTACTACATGCTGGAGGCGATGAGCGCCGCGGGAGAGAACCAGCGCGCGTTGGACACCGTCAGGGACTACTGGGGCGGAATGCTTGACATGGGCGCGACCAGCTTCTGGGAGGATTTCTCGCTGACCTGGACGAACAACGCCTTTCGCATAGACGAGATGCCTGTGGCCGACAAGCGCGACATTCACGGGGAATTCGGCGCTTATTGCTACAAGGGCTTTCGGCATTCGCTGTGCCATGGCTGGAGCGCCGGGCCGGCTTCATGGTGCATAAACCACGTTCTTGGCATACAACCTGTCGAAGTCGGCTGCCGCGTCGTGAAGGTAGCGCCTTTTCTCGGAGACCTTGAATGGGCTGAAGGCGCGATGGCGCTACCAGATGGATGCACAGTCAAAGTGCGCGCCGAGAAGTCCGAAGACGGCAAAGTGCGCGTGAAAGTCGACGCGCCGCCGAAGGTCAGAATAGTGACAGCAGAGTGAACCGAATGCGGCTTCGCTGCGTTCAATCCTGGTGGATATGGAAAATCTTTTCAAGATGTTCGTTAGCGGCGGCCCGGTGATGTGGCCGATCCTCGTCCTTTCAGTCGTCGGGCTTGCCATCTTGTTCTGGAAGGCCCTTGAGTTCCGCGCCGGACGGCATGATGCACGTGGCATTGCTGTTGTTTCCACAATAATAACAGCCGAACCTATGCTGGGCATACTCGGAACGGTTACGGGTATAATCCAGACGTTTGGCGCGCTGGATGCGTCCGGCGGCACGGCAAACCCGATGGCTGCAACAGCCGGCATCGGCGAGGCGCTCATAACTACGGCGGCGGGTCTTGTTGCGTCGCTTGTTCTGCTGTTCCCTTATAACATGCTGGCCGAGAAGGCAGACGACTGACCTCACTGTCGATTGGCGATGAAAAAAAAGAGGAACAGAGCGGTTCGCCTTGAAATGACGTCCCTTATGGATGTCATGTTTTTGGTCCTGGTGTTTTTCATCTATTGCATTTTCGACATGGCTGTTCACAAGGGACTGAAGGTCAACCTTCCGGACGCGGCTGGGGCCGAAGAAAAAGGTGAGCGAATAGTAATAACTATCAAGGCTGACGACTCAATGCAGTTCAACGGTGTTGAAACGACAAAGGAAGACGCCGTTGCTAGGGTAAAGGAGCTGATGTCTGTGAACATGAAGCTTCCTGTCCTTATTTCAGGCGACAGGAAGTCGTCGTTGGGAGCTGGCATTGAGCTTCTCGGAGAGCTTAAGGCCGCAGGGGTGGAGAAGGCGAGTTTCCAGGTCAGCGGCGCGCGGACTGGTGACAGGGGTGTGCCGTGATGCGGATGGCACTTGCAGTCGCGCTGTCAATAGCTGTCCATGCCGTCCTGGCCGTAGGTCTTGCCCTCTGCTTATGCTGCGATCCGAACCCGAGGGCTTTTGCCCAGCTTGATGTTTCAAGCGTTGAACTGAGCTTTGCGGAGCGGGAGCGCGAGATGAACCCTGTGGCTCCGTTTCCTCCGTCGCCGGCAGTTGAGCGTTCGCAGATGCCAGACATGTCTCCGCCGGAGCCGCCGCCGCCGGAGCCGATTACGGCGGCACCAGGGCCGGATTCACTTAGGATATCCGAGCCTGAGCAGCATATGCTGAAAATGGAGGAAGTGCGAACAGAAATGCGCGAGGAACACAAGGTCGCGCAGCAAGAGGCGCCGCGCCAGGCGAAAGTGGATGCTCCGCCGCGTCCGCGCAGGACGATTCGCCCGGACTATCCGAAAGGTTCGCGCCAGAGAGGGGAGCAGGGAGATGTCATGCTCGAAATACGAGTTGATGCCGATGGAGCGGTCGGCAGCGTGGAAATATTGGAGACCAGCGGATTTGCAGAGTTGGACCAAGCTGCAGTTCGTGCTGTCCGCGCCGCTCGCTTCGCGCCGGCGAAATCAGGTCGCAAGAGCGTTGCGTCGACAGCTAGGCTGAAGCTCACGTTTAAGCTGCGGTGAGTCTCGCCGCAAAAAAGTGTATAATACGCGCAAGGAGGCGGAGACGTGTTCTGCAAAAATCATACAATGGCCGATGTTCGAGATAAAGTGGCCGTGGCTGCGCTTGCTACTGCTGTCGCGGTTGCCGCAAACGGAGGTGTCGTGGCGTTCAAGGATGCCGCAACGATAAAAAGCTGGGATGCGTGGAACGACCACAAGGTTGCCGCCGCGTGGACGGAGAAGCCATGTGTCACGCGTGGCAAGCTTCTCAGGATGGAGCCTGGCCTTGAAAATGTCGGTCAGCTGGAGACGCGCAGCGCCAAGGACATAAAGTCGTCGCGCTGGTCGATAGGCTGCGAGACTCTTGACCGCGACTACGCCGACTGGAACCAGTACAAGCGATTCCTTCCCTCTCTCGGCTGCACACGCGGGCGGCTTTTCTCCGGCTGGGCCAAGACCGAGCAGGCGAAAGGAGTATATGACTTCTCGTGGCTGGATCCGCAGGTCCGTGAAATGGCAGCGATGGGCATAAAGCCGTGGATATGCATTTCGTATGGCAATCCTGTCTGGGGCAGCGACTTCAGGCTGGGCATGCGTGTAAGGCAGGTCACAGGCAACCCAGATGCGTTCGCCGCATGGCTGCGCTACGTAAAGGCTCTTGTAGAGCGCTACCATGATGTTGTAGACGAGTGGGAAATATGGAACGAGCCGTTCCATCAGGCCGAGGAGTATGCCGAGATGGTGTACCGAACAGCTGAGGCCGTCCGCAGTGTGCAGCCGAATGCGAAATGCTATGTCACGGCGGTTGCATGGAACGACGACATGTCGAAGAACGACTATCATGTCGTGCTGGAGCGCCTTAAGAGAGAAAATGCGCTTGGCCTAGTTGACAAGTGGATATACCATCCATACATGGCGCGCCCGGAAGACAGTTACGCTGCGGTCGCGGAGCCGTTGAGGAGGCTGGTGAAGAGCTATCGCTCTGGATACGACATTTTCCAGGGCGAGACAGGCTGCCCGAGCCAGCTTGAGTTTGCCCATGCGCTGCAGAACGTCGAGTGGACGGAGTATTCGCAGGCGAAATGGAACCTGAGGCGCGCCATCGGCGATGCGGCGCGCGACATACCGTCAAGCTGCTTCACGTTCATTGACCTTCAGTATACGTTTATGCTGCAGAGCTTTGGACTCATCCGCTCCAACGCGCTGAAGGAGCCCGTATACCGCCGTCCGAGCTTCTTCGCGATGCAGAACCTGTATTCGTACTTCGACGACGACGTGCACGCGCTTGGCATCGAGGTGCGGGAGGTCAATGGCAAGGAACTGACTGTTGCGCGCTTTGAGCGACAGTCCAACCCGATATACGTCGTGTGGTTCTCGGGCGAGCGCCCCGGCGATTCGCTTTCGTATGAAAAGGCCGATTTGTCGTTTCTCGACCTTCCGCGCGATGCGGCGTGGGTAGATTTCATGAACGGGCGCATATACATGCTTCCAGAGCAGAACGCCGTTCCGGTGTGGGACTCTCCGGTCCTAATCGCCCCTGTGCAGCAACTGCCGCGTCGCACGGTATGGGCCGAGATGAGGCCGGACGAGATTGTCGAGTCGTTCTACCGCCCGGCGTTCCATCGGCGGCTTTCGCCGGGGCGTCGCACCAAGATGCCCGTCAAGAACGAGCCTTGGGCCAGGATGGCGACAACGAATTTCCTGCCGTGCATCGACAAGTTCGGCCAGTTCAAGTATCGCGACTGGCCTGGCAAGGTCAGGGACGAATCGGAACTCAAGCGTGACGTCGCTAAGGACGAGGCCGACCTTGCAGCGCATCCCGGACCTGCCGACAGGGACGTGTACGGCGGCTGGACTAAGGGGCCTCAGCTTGTGGCCACAGGGCGTTTTCGCACGGAGAAGGTGAACGGGAACTGGTGGCTAGTAGACCCAGACGGCCGTCTCTTCTGGAGCTGGGGCGTAGTGCGCGTTACGCCAAGTTCGGCGGTTACCCCGCTCAACGGCAACCCGCGCACTCCGCGCGTCGGCGGCGACCTGCCCGACCGCGACTGTCTCTTCGAGAACCTTCCTGCGGCGGGAACGCCGCTGGCGCAGTTCTACGAAACGCACGACGACATGCTGCATCCTATGTACCTTGCGCGCGGCGAGACGCGCACGTATGATTTCTCCGCCGCCAACATCTACCGGAAATTCGGCGAGAACTGGTTTGAGCGCTATGCCGACATGTGCCACAGGCGCCTCAGGAGCTGGGGCGTAAACACCATTGCAAATTCGTCGGACATAAGGATATGCCTTCAGGACCGCACCCCCTACGCAGAGCGCATAGAATGTCAGTCGCGTCCGATATCCGCGAGTTGGGGGGCGTGGGGCAAGATGCGCGACCCGTTTGACAGGTCGTTCGTCGATGGCGTAAAGAAAGCTCTGGAGGAGCACGGGCGCGAGGCGCACGACAAATGGTGCATAGGGTTTTTCATAGACAACGAGATTCAGTGGGGCAAGAGGGACACCGACCTTGCGCAGTGGACCCTATGGAGCGAAGACGGACAGCCTGCGAAGGTCGAGTTCCTGAAACGGCTTGCGGCAAAGGGCATAGATCCGAATGTGCAGAAGGTTCCCGACGAAGAGCTTAGGGCCTTTACGCGTGTCATTGTGGAGGAATACTTCAGGCGCACGCGCGAGACGTTGAAGGCGTTCGACCCCGGGCTGCTGTATCTGGGCTGCCGGTTCGCCGGTTCGGCTCGCCCGTGGGTCATAGACCTTTGTGCGAAGTACTGCGACGTCGTGAGCTACAACATATACAGGGACGAGATAGGGTCGTGGCGTCTTCCGGGGGGAATCGATGCGCCGGTGATGATAGGCGAGTTCCATTTTGGCGCGTGGGATCGCGGCCTTTTCGGGTCAAGCCTCATCAATAAGGGTTCGCAGAAGGGGCGCGCCGAGGCGTTGAAGACGTATGTCGAGAGTGCACTTGCCAATCCGCAGGTGGTAGGTGCGCACTGGCACCAGTTCTCGGACCAGCCTGTAACCGGGCGTTTCGACGGTGAGTTCTTCCAGGTCGGCTGGACGGATGTCTGCGACCGCCCGTACCCGGAGACCGTCAAGGCGCTGCGCGAGCTGGCAGCGTCAATGTATGAGCTGCGCCGATAGAGAAAGCAAAGACATGCGAGATTTGTTCATCATTGGAGCCAGGGTAATTACGCCTGGCAGGGATCTTGGCGTTGTGCCTGTGCGAGTCGAATGCGGACGCATCGCCGCCGTCGGCGCGGATGCCGTGAGGCGAGAAGGAGACAGGGTCGTGGAGGCTGATGGACTGACGCTGGTTCCGGGCTTTGTGGACATCCATTCTCACGGAAGGGGAGGCTGCGACTTCTGCGACGCAACCGACAAGGCGTTCGACACCATAGCCAGAGGAAAGCTGAGCGACGGAGTGACGGGCTTTCTTGCAACTGGCCTCACTCGTCCCGAGGAGGAGCTGGCCGAGATGTGCCGCGCCGCAGAGCGGTACAATTCGCACGGCGGCGGAGCGACGTGCCTTGGCGTGCACCTCGAAGGTCCGTTCTTCAACGCCGACATGGCCGGTGCGCAGAATCCGGCGTACCTTCGCAAGCCCGATGCGGAGTTTGTCAAGCGCCTGAACGCGATATCGCCCGTGAGGAAGGTGTCGCTGGCTCCGGAACTGGACGGTGCGGAGGGATGCATTCGCGAGCTGACGGCTGCGGGCATCGTCGTGTCCGGCGGGCACTCGTCGGCCGATTACGACACATTTGAGCGCGCTCGTGCGGCGGGCATGACGCACCTGACGCACTTTTGCAACGCCATGATGCCGATACATCATCTGCGGCCGACGATGGTCACCGGCGGACTTCTTGCCGATGACGTGTTCGTGGAGATCATAACCGACGGAGTGCATCTCTCAGACCCGATGATAAGGCTCATAGCGAAAGCGAAAGGACCCGACCGCGTGATGATAATAACGGACGCCATGTGCGCCGCTGGCGAGCCGGACGGGATGTACTCGCTCGGTGGCTTGCGCGTGAAGGTGGAGAACGGTCGGGCGACGCTGGCGGACGTGCCATACGATCCAAAGGCTGTCGTTTCGAACGTCGCCGGCTCCGTGGCGCTTTTCCCAGACTGCTTCCGCCGCTTCGTTCGCGTGACGGGCTGGCCGCTGCACGAGGCCATAAAGGCCGCCGGATTCAATCAGCTGCGATCTATTGGCATAGCGGACCGCGGCGAGATAGCCGTGGGGCAGGTTGCTGACCTTGTCCTGCTTGACGAGGAGCTGAATCCCGCAATGCCCTAGCGCACCCCCGCCAGCGAGCGCTTGCGCCATGCAAGCGGCGTGACCCCGAGGTTCTCGCGGAAGCGCAGCGCAAGGTGCGAGACAGACGTGAAGCCGCAGGCTTCTGCGATGTCGGCGATTGGCATGTCGGTTTCCGCCACGAGTTCCTTTGCGGAGGCGAGCCGCATTCGCCGCAGCTCGTCGCCGAGCGTGTGGCCGAGCGCACGTTCGGCCCTTATTTGAAGCATGTGCTTGGAGTATCCGATGCGACGGGCCAGCGTGGCGGCGTCGAGTTTGTCGGCAAGGTGTCCGCGTGCATAGCGAAGCGCTTCGGCGACGAACCTGTCGGAGAGCGCGTCCGCGTCGGTCGAGAGACGGGTTGCGATTCTGTGTGAAGCAAAATGGATGGTGCGGCCGCCAGCCGCCGTCTTGCGAATGAGCTCGTTCAGGATGCGTCCCGCAGCGTAGCCAAGCCGCATGTCGTTCGTCGGCAGCGACGAAAGCGCAGGCGAGACGGTCGTGCATATCGCCGCATCGTTGTCCACCCCGAGAATGGCGAGATCGTGCGGCACCGCCAACCTTGCCGTTTCGGCGGCCTCAAGCGCCTGACGTGCGCGGAAGTCGTGAGAGGCGAAAAGTGCGCATGGCTTGGGCAGCTTTGCAATGCGGTCTGGCAGGGAATCGTCGGGGCCTGCTATGTCTGTGCATGAGAGGCCGTTTTCGGCGAGGCGCGAGGCGAAGCCGCGATGGCGTTTTTCGCTCCAGTCTGTTGCGTCTGCGGGGCCGAGCCATGCGAAGTGGCGGAAGTGGCGCGCCATGAAGTAGTCGGCTGCGGCCTGGCCCTCTGCCACGTGGTCGCATAGGATGGTCGCAACGTGCCTGGCCTTGGCAGGTCGCACGGGGTTCAGCATGTCCTCTATGAGCACCGAAGGTATTTTCGAGGCTACGATCTCGCGCCTGCGCGCATCGCTGTCGACGTATGCTATTATGCCATCGGCGCGATGAGAGGATAGCGGCGCTGGCGAGCCGGAGAGCGCGCCGAAGTCAAGCACGATCTGCCATCGGTCGCCGTTTTTTTCGTGAGCGTAGGCGAGAATGCCGTCCAGCTTGAGCCGCTCTGGACGGTTGATTGTCGGCATTGTAACGAGTATTCGCCTCATGAGCACGTGTCCGTCATGCGGGATATTATAGCAAATGTCAGGCAATCTGGTACGGCACATTGGGCGATTCGGATGTTTTGGATGGTTTTGGGCGTGTTGCATTTGCCAGACGGCAGGAGTATAATTTGACTTGTCTTTAGTAATCTGGGGGTAGAACAATGCACAATCTTGGCAACAACATAGGGCGTCTTGACTTTCTGAAGCTGTCTGCATGTGCGGCGGCCGCGACTGCATGGACATGGGATGGGCTTTCAGGAACTGCTGGCGATGAGATCGTTCGACATGACGCGCCGCCGCGTAACCGGCGTCCATATGTCGGTGTGGACTGGGCGAACGCCTTTCAGATTCGCACAACGTCGCACGGGCACTGCGACAACCAGAAGATGCTCGACGCCTACATGAAGCGCGGCTTTGACCTGCTTACGATATCGAACTACTATCCGAGCGCGCCGCGCTATCCGCTCAAGGACGTGCGCGAGAACAGCTTCCGCCTGCACCACGATTTCCCCGTCATGGTCAAGGGCAAGCGCGTCAATGGCCCGTTTGACTGGAACAAGATAGTTGGCGAGTGGGTGGACACGCTGCCGGAGGAGCAGCGCAAGCAGTATCCGTTCAAGGAGGGCAAGAAGCTATTCAAGCCCATTCCGGCAGGGATACTCGAAGCGCCGAACGCCGAGCACCACTACTTCCTCGACCCGAAGACCAAGAAAGTGGTGAAGGGCTTCCACATGTGCAACCCCGGTTCCGCGTTCGCGTCAGGCACGTTCGACAAGCGCAACAGGTTCAAGAGCCACTCGCGCGGCTGGTGCTTCGGCTCCGGCGAGCCGTGGCCGGTTGCAATCGACCGCATGATTGCCGGGCTTGTCTGCCCTGACGGCGGCGGAGTTACGATCAACCATCCGACATGGTCGAAAATGGATTACGACTTCCCCGCCGTGCTGCTTGATCACGATCCGCGCGTCCTCGGGCTTGAGGTCATAAACAACAGGTATCTTTCCGAGGACTACTGGGACCACGTGCTCCGCACGGGCCGCCAATGCTTTGGCTTTTTCGTGCCCGACTGGGGGCTTTGGCGCGGCTGCAACGTGCTGCTTGTCAAGGAGCGGACGGTCGAAGCGTGTCTTCGCGCCTATCGTCAGGGCAACTTCTACGGAGCCGTGTTCGGCGGCCGCGAGCGCTTCGAGCACATCTCGTTCGACGG
>CACYCL010000086.1 GCA_902772905.1 uncultured bacterium
AGGCGCCCATGCACATGTAGATCACGCCGTCGAGACACGTGATGCCGTCCGTGCCCCAGTGCCAGTCTTCAAGCTTGTGCAGCTTCAGCGGCTTGAGCGTCTCTGCGTCGTACACGCCAATGGCGCCGCACCACTGTTCCCCTTTCACCTTAGGCTTAAGCCAAACACCCGTGTAGAGTTTCCCGTTCCAGTAGCAGATGTCGCCGCCGTGCACGTCTACCTGGGCCCACGCCTGTTTCCGCCCGTACCAGTCCGTTTTAACGATCTGGTCGTGGTATGAGAAATAGATTGCATTCGAACTGACGCACATGCCCTGCACGTGGCCGCTCCATGTCTTGCCAATCCACTCTTTCACTGCACCTTGTTCCGAGACAATGGGGCACCAGTTCGGCACCTTCCATGTTCCAGCGTCAGCGAGTGCGCATCCAGTCGCCAGAACTACAACCGCCATAGCATAACAACGCGCTCTTTCCATCTCTTTATTTCTCCTTTCAGTTTATCATTGGATTAATAGTATCATGCCACGCGGGACAAATTCAACATGTGCTGTTGCCGCTTCGCCCCTCACCGTCTCATTGAAGACGGTATAAACTGGAACGACCGAGTAGGCGTATGTGTGCTTGCTCGCCTTTGCCTTTGCCCTATTCCAATTCAGAGTAAGCGAATTCCCCGTCGCACCCTCAATAAGTTTGCCGTCCTCGTACCACTCGTAGCTCTGCGCAGATGTGGCAAAGCACGTGAGCGTGCCCGTTCCGTCATGCTTGATCCGCATTGGCTGCGGCACGGACTCAAACTCGTCGGCTTGTCCCTTGTAGCCTTTGCCGTACACCCTGCCGCCAGCAAGCGGCAAGAACGTCTTGGTGTAACGCTCGTAAAGCCCAGCGACGCCGTTTGTCACGCACGGCACGAAATCGCTCTGCTCCGAGCCGCCTACGCTGACCTTGAACCTATAGAGACGCATGGCGGCATTCTGGCTTCCGATCTTGAGCGTCGCGGAGCCAGAAGTGGTCGTGCTCGTAAAGTTTTTCGTACGAGCGGCTACAAGCGTGTCACCGCGCTTCAACGTCAGGACACTGCTGTCCATCCTGTACTGAAGGCGCTCATTGGAGGCGCCTGGTGTGAATCCATCCGTGCCCCCTGCAGTGTCGGCGAATTTCCACCAGTAGGCGCCAATAACCCAAGAGAGGCTAACATACGGGCTGGATTCCTGTCTGAAGAAGAGCTGAGAGTCGTTGCTCTTCGCCGACCAAAGTGCAAAATCCGCCTCAATGACGGCATTATGCGGAACCTTGTAACCAGTGTCGATGCCACTGCCTGTTGCCGGGAATTCGAGATACGCCTCGCACTCGGCAGGTGACGTGAGACTATCGCGTCCAAGATCGCCGCCCGCTTCGGCCATGCGGTTTGTCTTGATGGTCGAATCAACATACGTGGCGCAGAACCTTTGATCGGAAGGATTGAGGGCGTCGATGAGGCCCGGTACGCCATTGGTCACGAACGGCCTGAAGTCCTTGACAAGCGCATCAGACTCGTATATCTTGAGCCCATAGATCTTCATTGGCGCAAAGCCGCTGTCGGTATTAGCAGCATGCGCAATCCTCACAGGCTTGTCCAAGAGATCACTTGTGATTCCTCCCGACGTGGTCCATGAATAATTTGTATATCCCGCCGTTGATATCGAATAATGTTTCGGTGCCACCGTCACCGTCCGGCGCACGTCACAGGCCGTGTAAATGCGAATCTTCTCGGCACTATCCGAACCTCCAAGGCTCACGTAGTAGTCACCCCTGTTGGCGTTGCTGCCCCAAACGGCGACATACATCTTCTGGGATGAGCCGTTAGCGGTGAGAAGGTGCAGAAACGCACCATGAAGCCTGTCGCCGGGCCAGTCTGGCGTAAGAAGCGCGTAGTCAAGTTCAAGCCGTGTATTAATCTTCATGTAGTATCCTGTGTCCAGATAGATGCTCGTTCCAGGAATGCGTGCGTCGGACGCGTATATGCTGTTCGTGTTGATCGCCGTAGAAATGTATGGATCGTCCTTTTCGAAAAGAATGTCGCCGCCGTATCCGACAGCCTTAACGTTCACGCTCGACATGAAGCGGTTGTTGATGGTTTCCTTCAAACCCGCAATGCCGCCCTTGACGCATGGTACGAAATTTTTCACGAGCGATCCCGATTCGTAGATCCTCACGCCGTAGCATTTCATCTTGACCGGCCAGTCCTTGACGGTGAAGTCGTTCGTACTCGCAGCATAAAAATTATTGCAGCTCCCAAAAACGGCGAGAGAATTGGGCGACGTCACGTTCAGACACGCCTTGGAGAAATGATAGGTCTCTCCGGTTTCCGCTCCATGAGGTATGGAAGTGTATGTACTCGTTGAGGCGTCAAAGGCAACCGTGCGCCGTTCGCCGACGTTGGCAACATCTATGTTCCATGCCTGACGAGTTCCATCAGAGGCGGAACATTCCCATGTGAACCTCTCTCCCTTGCCGTCGCCACGATTTCCGATATACAGCTGGAACAGGGGAGAAGATGTATGATTGCCGAGGCTTCCGAACAGACGAGATTGGGGCAGAATCTCCGTCAGCTCAAGATCGACCTCAAGCTTCGTATTCGGACCGGCGAAATGACCAAGACAAATGCTGCCAGTTCCGTAGGATTCAATGTACGCATCCTCGGCTAATGCGCTTGTTGCCGCGACCATCGCCGCCGCGCATGTCATTGACAATAGACTTTTCATGGTTTTTCTCCTTTGCGCCATATTATACTATTCGAGACATGTGAAATACAAGGTGTATACAAGCAACAATAACGTTGACTTTCAAGCAATACCCGTGATATACTATTCAACATGAATCGCACAAAGAGAATCGCCATCGTGCTTCGCATGTCCGGCGCGGCAGGGCGTGACATCCTGTCTGGGATATTCCATTTCACGCGTAGCCATCACCATTGGCACACGCGACTGTTTCAGATGCCGGACGAGTTCACGCCAGAAAACTTCCAGACGGAAAAGGCCAATGGCCTCGACGGCATCATCGCCAGCGAGCCAGGCCCAGACGAGACCGCGCGCCTGCTCAGAGATTCCAATGTACCTGTGGCGTTCATTGGCGATCCAGGGCCGACGCTGTCCGCACGAAAGACCGGCATGGCCTACATCCGCAACAACGACATCTACATTGGCGGCATGGGTGCCAGGTATCTCGTCTCGCTTGGCAACCGACGCGCCTATGGCTTCGTTCCAACAGTCAGCCACCAGTACTGGTCTACCGACAGATACGTCGGCTTCAAGCAAGAGCTCAATAAACGCGGACTTGAATGTTCCATATTCCATTCTCCGGCGACAGCCGGAACGCATGAAGATCTTTCTGCGCTCAAGGTATGGCTGACGGATTTGCCAAAGCCTTGCGCCGTTATGGCCGCCTGGGACACGCGAGCGACGCAGGTCATCCAGATCTGCAACGAAGCGCATGTAAAGATACCAGACCAACTGGCAATTCTCGGCGTGGACAATGATGAACTTCTGGACGAAGCAACCACGCCTCCACTTTCCAGCATTCTCCCCGATCACGAGAAACTAGGCTACGTGGCCGCCCGCGAACTTGAATCACTAATGCGAGGAAGCAAATGTCTCTCCGATGTCGTCTTCCGTGCGCGCCCCAAGCAACTTGTTGAACGCGAGTCTGCCAATACGTCTGCGCCTGCTGCTCACTTGATCACACGTGCCATGTCATACATCAACCGTAATGCGACCAAGGGCATAACAGTGAACGACGTCGTCACGTTCCTGGGCGTATCGCGACGTCTTGCCGACCTCCGCTTTCAGCAATTCGCGGGCGAAACAATCAACGCCGCCATTGTGCGCGTACGACTTGACGCTGTAAAGAAGCTGCTGGCAACAACAACCCGCCCGATCCATACGATTTCGGAAGCCTGCGGCTATTCCGATCTCACATACCTGAAGAAGCTGTTCAAGAAACACTTCGGCGTAACGATGCGCGAATGGCGCAAGCGCAACTGACAATCCGCAACGTTGCAGAAACTGCAGAGGCAATCTTGAACGTCCTTGCCCTCAATTCGTTCGGCGAACCGTAGATTGCCGCCTCTGCGCGTTTGCGCCAGCCTTTCATCCCCGACTCCTTCACCCCGCACGAACAACTCCCGAATCGCACAACGCGCACGGGGTCTTGTCTAATCGGAATATGGTAGACTATGCTGCTGTTCAGCCGGACGAGTGTCCGGACAGAACGGCCCGCCCGGAAAGGCCTTTC
>CACYCL010000087.1 GCA_902772905.1 uncultured bacterium
CGTGTCGGCGGCATCACGCTTTACGAACATGACCCCACCAACATTCCCGGAAAGATCGGACCATGTTGATGCAGTCGGGTCGTGCGGGCTGTTCGCACCGACGTTGCGAATGCCGTCGAGCTGCAGGACTAGCGCGTCCCGCGCGGCATAGTCGCTCGGCTCATATTTCAGCTTCGCCCATGACTGCGCCGCACAAAAAAATGCAGCAAGCGCAAGAGTCACTGAATAGACTTGTCTTTTGGCCATAGAGAGTTTTCCCTTTTGATGGTTTACTGCGCGAAGTATAACATTTTAAACCATGGCGCGCAAGCCAAATACACTGCATATCAAACAAAACAAACACGGCACTTAGCACAAATATGATATACTATGCACCATGCAGCATCCAATCTCAAATGTCGTGGTTGCAGTACCGACAAATGGAAACGACGGACGCGAAGAACTGTCCGGCGTCTTCGACTATGCCAACAGCCATACTCACTGGGCCCTGCAGATCATAAACACTCGCTCCGACATCTCCAACGGCCTGTTCGAAGATTCCATCAAGAACGCCAATGGTCTTATACTTGCAATAGCCAGCAACGCCAACTGGCTTATCGACAATCTGCTCAGCAACAACAACCAGCTCAAGATAGTGGTAACCAACGACCACATCGCCCAGGCGTTCGCCAAGTGCCCACGGTGCCGAACGATGCTCATCGACAGCGTGTCCGTCGGAAAGGATGCCGCCCGTTACTTCAACTCGCTTGGCAATTTCGCTTCATACGGCTTCGTGCATGGCGCGATTCGCTACCCATGGTCAATAGAGCGGGAGACAGGCTTCCGCTCCGTTCTGCCGCGCAAAGCTCCTGTCTTCACATTCCCGGAAGATTCATCAGAGCAGGTGCAGCTTGACGCCAGCTCGCCTATGATTGCGCATGACAAACTTATGGAGTGGCTCAGCGGTCTTCCAAAGCCTGCCGCCATATTCGGAGCCAACGACCTGTTTGCAAGAGACGTGCTGACGGTATGCAGAAAGCTTGGGCTCAAGGTCCCGAGTCAGGTTACAGTAATCGGCTGCGACAACGATCCTCTCATCTGGGGCAATACAAGCCCGCAGCTTTCGAGCTTAAAGCTTCCATTCCGCGATTTGGGCTATCAAGCGGCAAAGACGCTTGACCTGCTCCTTCGCAACAAGCGCCCGCCGCAGCGGACAATCCGCGTGGGCGGAACGCATATTTTCGAAAGGGAGTCCTCCGCCCACATCCCCCCTGCGACGGCGCTCGTCGAAAACGCCCGCGCATACATTGCAGAACGGGCATGCGACGGCATAAGACCTGCGGATGTCGTCTCGCACGTAGGAGTGTCGCGCAGCCTGCTCGACCTTCGCTTTCGGCAAGTGGCCGGAAAATCCATCCTTGAGGACATACTTGACGTCCGGCTTGCCGAGGTGCGGCGCCAGCTCAAGGAAACTGACCGTGCTATCCTTCAGATTGGGCGCAATTGCGGCTTCAACGACCCCGACAACCTGAAGAGGCTATTCCACAAGCGCTTCGGGATGTCGATGCGCGAGTTCCGCAGATCAGGAACATGACCGTCCGCCGCTGGGGCATGGCCACGAGATGCCTACGCATCCGTGTCTATCTTCGACAGGTCGCCGTTTACGGTAATGCCGCCGTCGGCGACGATTGTCGCGCCGTTGAGGTAGCTCGATTCGTCAGACGCAAGAAAAAGCGCCACCTTCGCTATCTCCTCCGGTGTGCCGTAGCGACGAAGAGGCGTGCGGAGCTTGAGGAATCGCTCCTCGTCAAACGTTGAGTTCTCGGGGTTCGACTGCCGCATCATGGGCGTCATGATCGCCGCAGGCGATATGCAGTTCGTGCGTATGCCATACCGTCCGTACTCGACGGCCAGCGACTTCGTGAGCTGGACGATCGCACCCTTCGTGGCCGTGTATGCGTCGCAGTCCGGTATGCCGATCTGCGCAGCGGACGAACCGGTGTTGATTATGGAGCCGCCGCGTCCCGACGCCATCATGGCGAGAATTGCGAACTTCGAAAAAAGATAAACGCTCTTCAAGTTCACGGCGATCACGCGGTCCCAGTCGGCTTCGGAAACGTCGGTTATCCTGCCGTCGTGGCCAACCCAGAAGATGCCGGCGTTGTTGTAGAGCACGTCCACCGTTCCGGCCGCCTTTACGGCAGCCTCGACATCGGCGGCATTCGAAACGTCGCATCTAACGAACTCCGCGCCGATCTCGCTCGACGCCGCCTTGCCGCGCTCCGCGTTTATGTCGGCTATGACGACGCGCGCACCCTCTGCCGCGAACAGCTTCGCCCCCTCGAATCCGATTCCCTGCGCACCGCCCGTGACGAGCGCCGTCTTTCCAATGAGTCTTTTCACCCTTGTTTTCCTTTCCGTTGTTTTCGCCCCACAAGCAGCAGAAGCAATGCCGCCGCCACGACTGCAATGCCCTCTGCCACCCAGCCGCGGCAGACGAGATTCGCCATGCCGCCATAGCCATACATGAGCCAGCCAGTGCCGAAAAGACAGCTCCACACCGCCGTGCATCCGAGCGCCGCGCAGACGATCCCACGCGGCAGCTCGCCCTTCGGCCCGTAAACCTTCGACCTGAACGCCCTGATCTTCTCGTCGCTCTCGCAAGGAGTCGCAAACGTGACAGCGAGCCAGCACACCGTCGTCACCGCGACGCCGATCAGAAGCCGCCAAGCCGATATGTCAAGCCATTCCGCCCGCCAGCCACTCTCCAGCCACGCCTCCAGCCCCGTTGCCTTCGCGCCCCACTGGAAGAAACATGCCACCGCAAACGACACGACCATTGCGCTGATTTCGCTCCAGCTGTTTATCCTGCGCCAGAACCACCGCAGCAAATACAGAAGACCCGTTCCCGCGCCGATCTGAAGCATAAGGTCGAAGACGCCCTTCGAGTGTTCCAGCACGAGGGTCACAAGAACGCCAAGCACCGCAAGCACGAGCATGGTCAGCCGACCGACGAGCACCTGGTGCTTCGCAGACGAATTAGGGCTTACGAACGGAATGTAGAAATCCTGCACAACATACGACGCGCCCCAGTTGAGCTGCGTTGCAATGGTGGACATGTAGGCCGCCAGCAGCGATGCCACCACTAGGCCAAGCCATCCCCTTGGCAGCATTGCCACCATCGCCGGATATGCGAGGTCGTGCTTCAGATACTGGTCGGTGACCGCCGGAAACGCCTGCCGCATGGAGTCAAGGTCGGGGAAAACCACAAGCGACGCAAGCGCCACAATGAGCCACGGCCACGTGCGAAGCGCGTAGTGGAGGAAGTTGAAGAACAGCGTCGCGCCAGCGGCGTGGCGCTCGTTCTTCGCAGCCAACATCCTCTGCGCCACGAAACCGCCGCCGCCAGGCTCCGCGCCAGGATACCACGTCGCCCACCACTGAACCGCCAGCGGCAGCACCATAACCGTCATAAGCGTCGATCGCCAGCCCGCGCCCGACATCGGAGGCACAAGCGAGAGCTTGGCGTTTACGGCGGCGTTCGAGAACAACCCCGAAAGTGTCCCGCCCGCCCCGCCGTCGCCGCAGGCGTCAATCGCAAACCACGCGACAGCCAGCGCACCGGCCATTGCAACGATGTACTGGTAGAAGTCCGCCCATATCGATCCGGTCAATCCGCCAAGAACGGCGTACAGCCCTACGATGGTCATGGCAATGAGCAACGAAGCAAGCGGCGAGAGCCCGAAGAACACCGCGCCGATCTTCACGGCGGCAATGGACGACGAGCCCATTAGCACCGCGTTGAAAAACACCCCTAGGTAAAGCGCACGGAAGCCGCGAAGGATGCGCGCCGGACGCCCAGAATACCGCAGCTCGTAGAATCCTAGGTCGGTGTTCAACCCCGAGCGCCGCCACAGCTTCGCATATACGAACGCCGTGAGCATCCCGGTAAGCAGGAAAGCCCACCACACCCAGTTGCCGGAAACGCCGTTGTTGCGGACGATGTCCGTAATCAGGTTCGGCGTGTCGCACGAAAACGTGCAGGCGACCATCGACACCCCCAGAAGCCACCACGGCATGTTGCGCCCCGACAAAAAGAACGACTCGGCGCTCTTCGACGAACGACGCATTCCCGCCGCGCCGATGCCGACGACAGAAAGGAGAAACGCGACGATGATCGCAACATCAAGCGGAGACTTCAGCATGATTTGCAATCCTTAGAAAGGTTGACCCGTTCTTTTTCACTTTGGGCGAGCGATTTCATATGATCGTGATTATAGCATAAAAGGAAAAGCCGAATGGTGGATTTTCGCAACCGTTATACATTCTTTGCACTCTTTTTATGTTTTGGCCCCGTCAAAGTATCCTATCCACGCTAAATCACCTTGCCGCTGCGCATCCCCGTCACGCTTGACGATTCTCCTCTTTATCTCGATCTCGCCCACTGCGACTCGCTCATGACTCACGTGCCAAGCAGATATTGCATATATATTGACCGCGCGAGCGTTTTTGGGGGCTTCCAAACGCCTCCCCTACATCGCCTTGCGCGGCACTGCCTCCCCATTGATCCCCTTCAACAACACTCGTTTGCGGGGATTGTCGGCGGATGGGATGAGGTGTTCTGCGTCCGGCCCTTCATGCTCCGCGCTCCATCCGTTCCACTCGCGAAAAGCGTGGTACGACCAGTCCCAACCGTATTCTTCGAAGATGGCGATACAATCCTCAAGATATTTCTCAGCTCCCGGAGCCCAGACGACCGCCGAAAACTCGCCGACATAGATTCGGGCGTTGTGTTTTTGCTGAAACTCGCGGACTGGCTTCATCACATCGCGCAAGTACGCACCGTTCCAGCCCTTCTCGGCGTTTGGATAGCCAACCGTCCACTTGCGCGTGTTGAGGACGCGCTGATGCGTGAACTCCATCGGGGCGTACATATGCACCTGATAGATTACGTTCGTGAGAGCAAGCGGTGAGAGGTAACGGAATGTCGATGGTCCATCCCAACCATTCGACTCAATGACGATTGGCGTAAACGGGTCCTCCTCTCGCACAGCCTCCGCTGCCCTGCGCTGAAGGCTCCAGTAGTCAAGCTCAGGACTGGTTGCGCGACTCTGCATCGGTTCGTTTATGAGGTCATAACCGTAAAGCCCATCGCGCCCCTTGAATCGCCGTGCAATGCGCCGCCAAGTATCGACAAAGTGGTTGGCGTACTTCTCCTCGTAGAACATGTTCATGTCGCCGGAAAGATCGCGTCCGCCCGGCGGGACATGGAAGTCCAGCATGACCCTGATGCCACACTTTGCCGCCAGCGGTAGCACGACCTTGTCAAAGTTGTCGAGCTTGCCGTCAAGCCAGCGGTCAAACTCGTCGAGGTCGCGGTTGGTGTTCACGCCGTGCCAGTTGCGCATCATCTGGTATCGGAGCAGCGTGGCGCCCCATTCCTTGAGCGTCTTGAAGTCGTCCTCGCCCATGTTACGCGCCGGCGACATAACGCCGCGCATTCGCGGACGAGCCGCAACATCAGACGTATAAACGGCCACGTGATCGAGATTGGTGACTGGCCAGTGCGGACGCGGCGCGGAAATCTTGAGCGTCGAGAGGTCGAACGAGACAGTGCCAGACGAATCTTGCAGTCCGAGCACGAGTTCGGCCTTGTTGTCCTTCGCGCCTACAAACTTCTCACGTCCAACCGACGCAATGCGCCAGTCGAAGTCGCCCGTCGGCATAATCGCACCCGGCCACTGATCAGAGCCTTCAAGCTTGTCGAGATAGTGGAACATGACCTTGACGCCGTTGTATGGCTGCGGCGGAACCGAGACGCCTTTGCCGCGCACACGTACCGTCGCCTCAAAGCCCTTGTTCTCGAACGGCTCAAGATCAACCGCCGTCCTCGCCGCGTGCATTCCGCCAGCCTTGTTCTTTGGGACGGTCACGGTAAGAACGTTCCCGTCAATCCGGCACTCCGGCGACAGACGCCATTCGCGACCTTCTGACACCGCCTTGGTTTCCGCTCCGCCTGCCGCGCAAACCTGCGCCAGCATGTACAGCACCATGTATGACTTCAAGTTCATGCAATATCCTTTTATCACATTGTAGACTCTATTTTCTGCTTATCATGCCAAATTGCCTCATCAAGATGGCGACATTGTACCACACTGCGAGCGTAAATCGCAAGTGGCACTTGTGATTTACGCCCCTCAACCACAGGCAGTTATTCAAATGTACGTCTCTGAACCAACCGCCAGAGTGTACACCAAAACGATTTGAACGATTTGCTACGAAAAGTGTTGGAATCGGCCTGTGATAAAATGCGCAGCAAAGGCGGCAAGAGCATTACCGCACCTCGGACACGATGCCTGATGCACGGTCGCGGCAGACAATACGGTAACCTCCCGGCGGGTCATTCAGGTTCGTACGGACGGCAAGTGTGCAGACACCCCCTTCCGCACAGGCATAGCCTGCCCCGTCAAGCTCATGTCCAGCCGCATCAAAGACGCGAATCTCCACCGGCAACCGTGCAGGCACAGGCATTCCAGTCTCGTCACGCACGGACATAGTCACGGTGATTTCATCGCCCGGCTCCACACACAGTGTTTTCTTGAGTGCCCACCAATGCGCTCTCTTAGTCGGAGCAACCGCCACATCAACCGAGGTTATCCTATGTTTGAGGAACAGCAGAAGCCGCCCGTCGTTCGTCTCGTAGGAAAGCGGCACTTCAACACGTCCATCCGCCGTTCCCGAAAAGACCGTCTACGCCCGTCCCGTCCACTTCATGCGCAGCACTACAACCGCTCCCCGCAGAACCGGCGCGGGCGCAGCAATTATGGGCGGAAGGCTTTCAGCAACATGCGCTTGCGCGGATTATGGCGCAATCACTTTCATAGTGCCGAAATAGTTACGGTAGAAA
>CACYCL010000088.1 GCA_902772905.1 uncultured bacterium
ACAAGACGATCAAGAAACGGAAGCAGAGCAAGCCCGCCAAAGAAAATAACCGCACCCACGCAGCGATAAACGGCGCGGTAAAACTTGAGATATGCGCAAAGCAATTCCCGGTCATCGTCCGCGACCGGCTTGTACATTGAGCATACGACGGCGGTGCCGAAGCCGAGTTCGGCGAGCATGAGAACGCCGAGAATCGAGCCGAAGAGCCCGTTCAGCCCGAGGTACGCCGGCCCGAGGAGCCAAAGGAACAGCGTGCGGTTCAGGAACGGGAAAAGGAGCCTTATGCCGCTCGATGCTGCATTCGCGACCATATTGCGCTTTACGTTCTTCTTGAAGTCGAGTTTCATTATGCTCGCTCTTTCAATATAGCCACAACTCCCCTTGGCGATAAATCAACCGCGACGCCCAGAACCTCGAGTATGCGCATAAGCTTGTCGAAATGAACGGAAGGCTTGCCGTCCTCCACATCACGAAGAAAACGTACACCGACATTGGCCATCTGCGACAGCTCAATCTGCGTAGCACCTTGCCGCTTTCGCTCCTGCTGAACGATTATGGCAATCTCGGACATGGAATTTACTTTCATTGCTCTATTTCGGTATTCTATCATATCCACCGTCGCTCCGTCAACCCGTTCGGGTTGATTTCTCCCAGTTCGGAAACTTTCCACCCAATATCGCCCCGAACGGGTTGATGAGAATCACGGCATCGTCCAATAGCCGGGAAGGTCGCGAACGTCCTTCGCAGGAGCCGGGCGGACTGGCGGCGGTGTTCCCGTAGGCTCCAGAAGATACCCGCAGACGGACGCCGCCGGCGCGATCGTCTCCCATACGGTGTATTCGCTTGCGGCAACCGTACGGTTCTCGACATTGCCCCATCTTCTCCAGATCGGACACTTCGTCGCCAACGCCTTGTCGCCGCCATACACCATTTCCACCGCCTTCGCCGGCATTCCGTAGTTCCATCTGTACGGCGTTATGCCAGGAACGAACTCCGCAATTCCATCCACATACGACGGCAGATCAAGAAAGGCGATCGGATAGACACGTCCGAGTCCGCTCGTGAGCGTCGTGCCGACGGGGTTGCATCCGTTGTGGAAGTCGAGCGCGGCAAATGCGCCGCGCAGATATGCGTCGTCGCTCGTTATCCTATGCGCGGCGACGAAAGTCTGCGCACGCCGCAGAGGATGGCAGTTGCCCCAGCTCATCGCGTTGACATGGCCCTTTCCCGGCGCACACCACGGGCAGCGGTAGGCATACGCCTCGTCAACCTGCTTGAGCATGTCTTTCGCACGGTTCTTGAGCCGTCGTTCCCATTCAGCCATGAACTTCGCAGCCTGCGGCGGAATGCCCAGCTCTCGTTCCCCGGCAAAGACAAGCGCCCCCCAGCGCCATTCATTCTTCTTGAAGTCCTCGTCGATTTCCCGCTTCTTGGCGGCAAGGGCCTCAATATATTTTCCATCGCCGGTAAGAGCGTGGAGATTTACGGCGGCCTTGACGACGCTCGCCGCCGGAAAACCGGCGGGCTCGTTCCAGTCCACCTCTTCAGTCCTGGAAAATATCCTGTAGCGCTTTCTTTTGATTACGAACGTCTCGGACGCGGGTTCCGCGCTCATGGCGAAGTCCCACGCACGCCGCGCGGAGTCGAGGTACTTCGCACGGAAGGATTCGTGGCATCTCGCAAGGAGCGCGGCATGCGCGGCATAAGCGATGGAACTGCCGCGCGTCGCCCGGGAGACGGCGTAGCGCATCGGGTCGCGCTCCGCGACATTGCCGGGGCCGGGATGTCCTGTCGATTCGATCCACGTGCCGACGCCTCCGTCCTTCTGCTGCACGGCGAGCAGATGTCGAAGTCCCCATTCCGCCTCGTCGAGGATGTCGGGTATTCCGTTGCCGTTCTCGGGAATGGAAAGCTGTCCGTCGCTGAAGTTCTCCGGTTTCATCAGGTAGACGGCGCAGAGGTCGTTCACTATGTTCAGGTGCGCCGGACGGCGGTCGTAGTCTGCCGCGTCGTGCCAGCCGCCTGCGACATGCAATCTCTCGCCCTTCTCCCAGTCGGTGTTGTGGCGAATGATGTCGAACCAGCGCACGTCCTTTGGCAGCTTGCCCTCTTCTGGAGCGAAGACGCCGCGAACGACGTTCGTGTGGCAAGCCCCGGCGGTCCAGTGCGTATAAGGCTCGCGCTTCTCGATCCCGCACCGCTTCTGGTAAAGCCCGCCCATGTGTACGCGGAAGGCGTCTTCCGCCGCGCCGCGCCAGATGCGGAAGTCGGCGCTTCTGCCCACCCCGTCGACCTGGACGTAGTACACGCCCTCGTTCGTAACGGACGAAAAGTCCATCTCGTAGGTGTACTCGCCGGTGAAAGGCGTTCCTTCCTTCGTAAAACCGTCGTCTACGCGATGGACCGGCGGGACTGGAGAAGCGAACACGACGCCACCCGTCGCCGCGTCGACAAGCTTCCACCCCTTCTTCCCCATTCCCTCTTCCCTGGTTCTCCACGCCCCGAGCTTCGGGCCGAGCCACGCTCCCATGTAGACAAACTTGGCCTGGTCTGGCTGGTAGCCGACCTGGTTGACCTTGAAAATCGGACTCGGCTTCTGCGGATCGTAGTCCGGGAACGGCTTTTCGCTCGTGCGGAACACGTTGTACATCACGCGCGCTTCAGGCCTTTCGGCAAGCGGATCCTTCTGTCCGTTCGCCGACGGCCAGAAGCCAGGTTCTGAAGCAAGCGAGCGTCCTTCCCCGTCGTCGTCGGTCTGGTACAGCAACGTGTATGGATCGAGGAAGCGCAGCATAGTGGCGGCAAGAAGCGTAAGCAGACTAGGCATTTGCACCTCCCCTATCTGCCGGCAATGGCTTGAGCCGACCGACATTGGCATTCAAGTAATCAAGAAGCGCAAAGAACACCATAAGCAAAATCAGATTCATCTGCTGCCTAAGCACCCATTCAAGACAACTCTGAATATAGCAGACGAGCAATCCACCGGCAAGCCCGGCGGGGATAGCCGCATTTAGCGTGCCCGCCAGGTTCTTCACAAGTCTGATGCATAGAAAAAAGTACGACACAAACCATGCCACCATCGCAGCCAAGGCAGGCAGTCCACATTCCGCACCGACAAGCAAGTAGACCGTCTCGACAATGCCGTCCCTAAAGTCTTCGCCGCGATGAGTATTGCGGCCGGCGAGTTCTGCATATTCATAAGGCGGATTGATCTTGATTCCCCAGTTGTTGATGCCGATGCCGCGCCATGGTTCATCGAGAATCATTTCCTTGGCGCAAAGGGCCAGCTCTATTCGCGTGTTCTTCGACGCTTCGGGAGCCTCGGAGAACCGCTCAATAATTCGTGGCAGCATGAGGCCCAGCCCGACAAGCCCAATGGCCGCCACGGGAACGATTCGCATCATCATTCCAATCCTCTTCCCATGGTCGGCAGACATAAAAGACAAGACGAAAGTAACAAAGAACGAAATCGGGACCATTGCCAATGCTCCGCGAGAGTAGGTGCGCACTATGCATCCGGCGGATGCGACAAAAGCCACTGCATACAACATGGAATTCCTCCATCCGCCTGTTATAAAGTAAGCAAAGAACATCCCTGCGAAGAGGTGCATCCCCATTGCAAGACAGTTCTGATGCGGAAAAGAACCATGCGGCTGGTAAACGCCGGAGAAATGGTCTTTGACGACAAGAAGAAAGTTCCAGATGGCAAACACCGCAAGGCCGTTGACGAGCGACCTCACGTTCTCTGTCGAGTTCAGGTAAGCCCTGACGGAAAGGTAGACGAGATACAGCATGATCATCTTCCACGTCTCCATCCAAGAGAAGAGCGTGTTCTCGGCAGTCGCATACGACGGAAGGCACAGAAGAAAATAGACAACGAAAAGAAAGGCGCCAAACGATGGAATAAACTTCGGAAGTCTGCCCTTTATCGCGGCGGCGACAAGAAGTGCCAACGCCATCAGGTATACGACGCTCACCTCCATGCCACGCGACGAGCCGCGATACTCCTCGTACGAAAAGAAATTGATTGCCGTCGCCTGGTATGCGGCAAGCGCACCTATCATAACCCATACCGCATACTTCATCCAACGCCTGTTCAGCGACATAACCACTCCGAGGGGAGGCATGCACAGAAGCGCGAAGAAGAAGACGACGTACTTCATGCCGTCAGTTGCCAGGGCTTATGCCAACCGCCGACGCCCTGCCAGCAATTAGGCTGAATATCTGCGCCGTGGGAAGAAGCTTGTTCACAAACACATTATACTCCGACATGGTATCCTTGGGCACGTATATTACGTCCCCAGCCTTAAGCGGAACGTTTCGGCACTTTCCGGCGAGGATGCCGTCGATATCAACCTTGTACATCCTCGGATGCGAGAGGCCGTCCCGAATTATTATGACATGGCTCCAGTGGCTGTCTTTCATCCAGCCAGCAGCAGTAAGGGTTTCGATAAGCCCCATGCCAGGCTCGAAGAGCCTCTTGTGAGGGTTGCGCACCTCGCCGCATATTATGACAGAAGCCTCCATGCGCTGCGCGATGAACACGTAATCTCCCTTGCGGATGCGAACGTTGTGCAGCATGTCTCCCTTGTCAATGGCCTTGCGGAAATCAACCGGAAGCAGCTCTCCCTTGCGGACGAAAATAGAGTGGTCCAAATCCGCAATATCAACATCCACGCCGTTAAAGAGCCGCTCAGCGCTGGAACCTGCCATCGCGTAGAAGTCAGCAAGGCGTGTGGAATTGGAAATGCCGTAGACGCCGGGCCTCGCGCAAGAGCCGGCTATCGTAGCCGTCTCGCTCTGCACGTCAAGTATGGTTATGCTGACTACCGGGTTCTTCACATAAGGGGCAAGACCTTCGCGTATGCTCTCCGCACCCTGCGCTATCGTCTGGCCACTCAGTTTCACCTGCCCCATGAACGCAATGCCCACCATTCCGTCTGGGCCTATGCGCGTAGTCATGCCGAGGTCGGGATGGTCGTAGACGCGAATCTCAATCTGGTCGCCGGCGTTCATGTGGTACGCTGGCTCCTCCTCCATTTCAAGTTCCATAAGTCGCTTGCGAACGCGCGCTTCGTCTTCATCTCCCCGCCCTGTCTCGTCTATCACGGCGCTTTCTTCATCCATGTTGCTGATCTCGAACACCGAGTCGTACTTGGTGGTCCACCTGTCGGAATAGCAGCCCACGAAAGCCGTCGCCATCAAGCAGAAGAGTGAAAACCTCATGCAAGCACCTCCATGTCGGCGCGAACGCTCTTCGCCCCTGCATCAGTCACTATCGCCAATACGGACTTGCCGGACGGCTTCAAATGGCGACGTGCGAAAGCGAATGAACTACGCGGCGTCTTGCCCGCTCCGACCATGATCAGAACCGCGTCCGTAAGCCCAAGAACCTGGTCAAAGAACGTACCGCCCACGCGCACATCACCATTTATGCGCACGAAGATGTTGTCGAACGACTCTCCCAATGCAGCGATATCGGCTTTTAGAATTTCCAGTTCCGTTGGCGCGAGCGCAAATCGGTTGGCCGCCGGGAACCAAGCATGTTGACCATTCCTGACGACGCCAATCATCTGCTCCGCGCCCTCTGGCGGAACAAAATCAGCCTGTGATACGATGTCCAGCATCCCGCAGCTCGCGCCTGACATGGCAGCAGTATAGTCCATGGCATCGGCAAACGCCTTGTTGGGCTCAACCCCTGGGAGTCGGCAGACGAACACCGTCTTGGCTCCCTTTGAGATCAACAGCGTTTTGAGGGCGACTACGCCCATCGCCTCCCGGGCCTCGTCCTCCGACATCGCGCCGTTCTTCGGCAGCGAACCAATGTATTCTATGCCATCGTAGACAAGCACCTCACGGCCTCCACTGACTTTTCCGAAGAGAAGCTCGAAGACAACCAAGGCGAAAAGTATGCCGCCGGCGCACACCAGCGCTCCGCCAAGTGCTATCGCAATCTTCTTTGGCCCAAACGGCCCATTGTCATCCGCACCGCCCGAGCGCTCGATCTGCCTCAAGTCGTTTCTCAGAACACCTATGGCGTACGATATGCCGCCAAGCTGATCATCAAGATCGCGTATAGAGGCCGCCACGTCCGCACGATGTGTCTGTATGCGTTCGTAATCCATTACACTTGAAGAAATGGCAAGCGCTTTCTTCTCGTTGTCGGCAATCTCCCGCTGGAGCGCCATGCGCTTTTCCTTTATCGCCTCAAGGCGTGTTACGCAGTCCGCTAATTCACCCGCAGATTTCTCAATCTGGTCGATCTTCTCAATATCCAGGCCCTCCGCCCCCTTCGACTTAAGGAATGCGCCCAGTTCCGCAATCCTGTCGGCTCGCTCCTGCACCTTTCCCGACACTTTTGGGTTTATGTCGGTGTATTTCTCGCGCAGCTGCACCAACTCCGAGTCTATGGCGGATATTGCGTCGGCACGGCGACGTATCGCCTGGGCATTTTCCATCACCGTCTGGCCGTTTTTGCCCACTAGGCTTTCAAGCTTGCGCTTCTTTATTTCCTCGTTTGCCGCGTCCACACCAAGAACGGAGTCGTTTTTGCGCTGGTCGGATATCAGGGCATTAATCGCAAGAAGCGCCTCAGCGGGCGACAATGCTCCAGTATTGGATTTGAGCGCAGCCTCCTCCGCATCCATGTCGGACAACTTGTCAACAAGCTCTTTGCGCCGCGTCTCAAGCGATTTGCGCCAGTTCTCAAGATCCCTCGAACGATAGGCGACATACTCGTCTATAAGCACATCCGCATATGCATTGACTTTTGCGAACGCGCCCTTCCGCGTCTTGGATGCGGCAGTAAGCATAAAAAGGCTTTTCTGCTTCCTCGACTGCTTTATGGTCATGTCTACAGAGAGACACATGCGCTCCATTTCGTCCATGTCGACATATTCTTGGATCTTGCGCTTCAGGGAAGCCCGCTCAAGTATGGTCATAAGCTGACTGTCGCTTGGAGGATCCACGCGGGAAATCTTCTTTGGCGAAAACATAAGGCGCGTCGTAGCCTCGTAGCGCTTTACGCTTTTCGACCCACGTTGCCATAAAAGCGCCGAAAGAACAGTGCCTACGACAAGAAAAACCAAGACAAAAAGCCACCACCAGCGCAGGGCGATGCCCAACACTAGCTTCTGAAATGCTATAAGACCGCGCAATCGAGCCTGCTCTGCCTCTGTCAATTCTTCATCTGCCATGGTTTACGGCGGGTATTCTATCATATTGCAGAATAGAAATCAACCAAGATGGCTGACAGCTCATGCCAATCGTACTTTAACGCCGCGAAACGCGCACTTTCCGCCATTTTCACGCTCTCGCCAGACATGATCCTGCGTTCAAGTTCTGCTATGGCTCTATCAAGTCCAGAGGCATCGCCTGGAGGGAAGGTGACGGCCGCTTCTGGATGCGCCGCGCAGAGCTTGCCGAGGCCGCCTATGTCGCTTGCCACGACAGGAAGACCAGACGCCCACGCCTCCAAAATCACGATTCCGAACGGCTCGTGTCTGCTTGGCAGCACAAAGACGTCGGCCTTGGCAAATTCGTCAAGCAGTTCCCTGCTAGCAGGCTTCAACGCCCCCGCAAACGACAGCCTGTCCGCGACGCCAAGCTCCGCCGCGCGGGCCTCAAGCTCCGCGCGGTAGTCCGGCTGCGTCACCGGACCGACAAGGCGTACCGTTCCCTCAGCATGGCGGCGAAGCCACTCTACGAGCATCATCTGGTTCTTCTGGCGGTCGATCCGCGCAACGCAGAGGATGCGAAGACTTTTTGGTGGCGCGAGTGGCGCGGACGACACGGAGGGCGTGGGACCGGGCTCCGGCTCTCGCGTCCCGCACGTCCCACTCGTCATTCCAGCATACAGCCGCGTATCGACCCCGTTGGGCAAAAACAACACGTGCGGGTGCCGCGCCTTGTACTTCTCGTATTCGTCCTCCCCGACGCATACGATTCCGCCGAAGTCCTCCGGCACGCGGCGAGTCCACCCCATCGCATAGTCGATCATCTTACCCCACGGAAGTCTCCCGCGCGTCGGCGCCTTGAGGCTTTTCGCCTCTTCGCCAGGGACGTTCGCGCCCCCGCCATGAAGCGAGACGACTGTCTTTGTCGTCTGATTTGCCGTGCGGAGGCAGAGCTCTGCGATTCTGGCCATCGCATGGCAGTGTATGACGTCTGGCTTCCAGTCGCGAATGGCCTTGCCGAGCCCAGGCACGAACGGATTGCCCCCCTTCCTGTCGAGCTCCGCGACAAGGCTCTTCGGCATCGGCCACCACGGGTAGATCGGCTTGAAGCGCACGATCTCGATTCCGTCGACAGTCTCGCTCCGCGTCGGACACAGAGCCGTCGTCGCGAAGATCCTCACCGCGTGACCTGCCGACCTCTGCGCCTTCGCAAGGTTCCACACAACCTGCTCCGTTCCACCCCAGTCGTCGAACGAGAGCCGCCTGATTACGTGCGCTATCCTCATTTTGCCTTCTCGGAAAGCACCTTGCCAAGAACCGCAGTCGTCACCGGCTTCAGAAGAATTCCGTCAAAACCCATCTCGGTTGACTTGGACTGCATTTCGACATCGGCGGTTACTACAAGAACCGGCACCGTGCCGATTGACGGGTTTTCCCTTATGGCCTTGACCAGCCCCTCGCCGTCGAGATTCGGCATCCACATGTCCGTCAGCACCAGATCGAACGGCTCGGCGCCGGGCTTCGTTAGTATCGAAAGCGCCTCGTTCCCGTCCATGGCCATCGTGATGTCGAACTCCCCGTGCTTCTTGAGCAAAGCCTTGAGCACCATCAGATTCATCTTGGAGTCATCTACGATCAGGATGCGTTTTGGGCGGTTGTCGTCTTCGTCTGCCACCGGAGCAGTCTCAACCGGCTGCGTAGGCGTGGGCGCGGCGTCGCCGCTGCCGCCATCCGCCAAGTCAACACGTTTCACATTGGGCACCACGACCGAAAACGTCGTTCCCTGCCCCAGAACCGAATCCACGCTGAGCTTCCCGCCCATGGCTATGGCAAGCTGTTTGCAAATCGCAAGGCCAAGCCCCGTGCCGCCGTTGCGGGCGTTTTTGGAGTCGACCTGGACGTACGCATTTCCGATGCGCTTCATGTCTTCCTCGCCTATGCCGCATCCAGTGTCTTCAACATCTATCCGAAACACGCCAACATTGGCTCCGTCTGCGCTCTCGTACGAAGCGCGAAGCTCTACATGGCCCTTGTCAGTGAACTTAAGGGCATTGCCAACGAGATTGAACACAATCTGCCGTATGCGCAGCGGGTCAATCATCAGCATCGGCATGGGGCGTTCGCTGTAGCGAAGTTCCACGGCGGGATTGCCGTTGGACACCCGGAAAGCGTCAACCATTTCACGCATGAGTCGCTGGCAGTTCGTCGGCTCAAGCGCAATCTTCATCTTTCCGGATTCCAGCTTTGACAAATCCAGCACGTCGTTGATCAGCCCCAGAAGCGTCCTGCCGCTTACGAGTATCGAATCGAGCGCCTGGTCGCGCTCCGCCTCGGTCTTCATGCCAGACTTCAGCATCTCGGAAAAGCCGATGATCGCATTCAGCGGCGTGCGTATGTCGTGGCTGACGGTCGAGAAGAAATAGCTCCTGGCCATGGCCTTCTCACGCTCAAGTTGCTGCTCGCGACGGCGCAAGATGCCAAAAAGGCTGAACATTATCACAAGCGCGACAGAAATGAGCGCAACCTGCACGAAGCCCTCGCGCTTGAGCGCTTTGCTCACATTCTTGAGCTGTCCGTCAAGGTAGCTGTCCCAGTTTTCGACGGATGACGCGGATGCGGCATTGCCGTAGGCGTCGTGGTAGTCGCCTATCGCGGCGAACGCCTTTCCCATCGTGCCATACGCAGCCTGACGCATCCACATGTGCGACATGAACAATATCAGCACCACCAAGCCTATCCAAACGACAGTCGAGCGTCCGTACCGATGAAGCTGGTCTCTTTTAAGCACGGAAAGGTAGTAGAAGAACCCTAATATGCTCCAGAGAACGAGAATCAGGTAGGATTCAGCGGCCATCATCGTTCCTGACAGATAGTTGGGAAGTATGAACAGGGCGCAAATCACGGCGGCAAGCACAAAGCCAAACGCACCTGTCGCCTTGGTGAACGCATCGTTGGTCGCATACGCCCTCTTGAACGCCGCAGCCGAAGTGTAGGCGTAGGCGATCACGGCGCCTATCGTGGCTACGTCAACGATGAAGCCGATTGCCGTCCTTCCAAGGAGCGGGATGAGACATGACACACCGGCAATGAAAAGAATGGCATTGCGAGGCTCGCCTGCTCCATCCAGCTTTCCGATCCATTCCGGCAAGGCCCCGCTTTCGGACATCGAGGCGACAAGGCGGCTTGCGACAAGCATGTTCCCGACAAGATTGGTGAACACAGCCCCGAACACCGTCACTACAAACAACGGCACTCCCACCCTTCCCAACGCGATGCAGCCTGATTCCTGCGTCGGCAACAGCCGAGTGCCGAGATTGGACAGTCCCTCTACCCAATTCGAGCCACCTGCGGCAGGGAGCAACGCCGGCAGAAGAGCCAAGAACGAATAGGCGAACACTGAGGCCACGAGCGACGCAATCATCACAGCGAACGTACGCTTCAGCGGAAAGCGAAATTCCCTGGAGAGATGGCAGATCGACTCGAACCCCACAAAGAACCATGGCGAAAGCGACACGATCTTGAGTATCTGCGCCATCGGTCTGCCACCGTCAGGCGAAAACGCAGGAGCCAAAGTCTTCAGCCCGCCTCCGTGACGCCATGCAGCCGCCGCAAAGCAGACCATGATTCCCATTGCAAACACACCGGCGAGCGCCGCCTCCACTCTGCCGGCAAGGCGACGGCGGCAGCAGACGGCAGAAGCGATCACAATGGCTGCAGCAGAGAAAAGGATGTCGCCAAGATACACATCGAAGCCGGCAATGCTGTAATGAAAGCCAAAGTGCAGCACGTCCCCGAGCAAACTTCGCACGACAATGGTTAACGCCGTCGCATTCGCCCATATTATCGCAACGTACGACAGGCACATGAACCATGCGCAGAGAAAGCCGTGATCGCCGCCGAACGTGCGCGATACAAACGTGAAGGTGCCACCGGCTCCCGGCATCCGCCTGACCATGTAGTGGTAGTTCCATGCTATCACCGCCATTACCGCAGCGCCGACGATTACGCCGACAACCGTTCCAAGCGGGCCTGCCATTGGGAGAAACGCAGTGCCAGGCATGACGAACGCCCCCCAGCCGACTGCTGTTCCAAAGGAAAAGGCCCATGCCGCGAACGTAGATATATGGCGGCGAGACGAATGTTCCAACATCAACTGTAACCTCCGAAAAAGGCTCTAAGCGAGAGCCACGAAAACTTTACGAGACCGTAGGCATAGCGCTTCCACAGACGCCCCGGCTCCTGACAGATGCGGTAGATCCACTCGAGCCCGCATTTCTGCATCCATCTTGGCGCGCGCCTTACGCGCCCTGCAATGAAATTGAACGTGCCGCCGATTCCTATCATCACAGGAACATCGAGCTTTGCGGCGTTGCGCCCCATCCACAGTTCCTGCTTCGGGTTGCCAAGCGCGACGAACACGATGTCGGGCTTGACCGCGTTTATTCGCTCGACGATCTCGGGCTGATCCACGTCAAGCCTGACGAACGCGGGATCGAGTCCGGCGATCTTGAGGTTTGGAATGTCCATCTTGGCGAACGCCTCGTCAAGCGCGTCCTTGTCGCCGCCCAGGACATAAACCGAAAGCCCTTCCTCCGCAAACCTGCGGCATATCGCCGGCACCATGTCCGCGCCTGTCACTCGCTCGGGGATCGACCTGCGCAACAGGCGCGACAACAACACTATCGGCATTCCGTCCGCCGTGACGAAGTCGGCGTTTCTAAGATACCCCCACAACTCGTCGTTGCCCGAGAACGGCCAACCGCTCACAGCGTTCGAGACAAAATCGACGTTCAGCGTGGCGACGAACGCGGCCTTCTTGCCTCGCGGGGACTTCGCGAACGCGACGATGCGCTCGACCGCCTCTGCCTCTGTGACTTGCGCCACCGGGATTCCAAAGAGATTTGTGCATTTGCTCATCTCGAGCCTCCCAGCAGTCCTACAAGTCCATTCGCGTGGTCTGTCCATGAAAAACGCTTAACGTGCTCAAGGCCTCGCGCAACGCGCAGGGCCCTGTCCTGTTCCGGCTCGGAAACGAGCCGCTTCAGCGCTGCGGCGATGTCATCGACGCTCTCAGGGTCGAATGTAATCGCAACATCCGCAGCAAGCTCTCCGAGCGAGCCGTTGTTCGAGCATGCACATGGAATGCCACGCGCCATGGCCTCCACCAGCGAAAGGCCGAAACCCTCGAAGAGACTGGGGAAGACATAGAAACCAGCCTCGGACCACAGCCTCTCGATCTCTCCACCCGGCACGAACCCCGTGAAGCGGATGAGGTCGGCGTGCGGCGAGTGTGCAGCCGCCTCGTGCACAATCTCCGCGTCCTTCCAGTCTGCCCCGGCAATTACAAGCGGATGTGCCTCGGCAGTTGCGCGATCCAGCCGACCATACGCCTCTATTAGCCGCAGGTGGTTCTTGCCAGGGTGCTCAATGCGCGAAATGTAGAGAATCGCCGACGGACGCGAGACGTCAGACGCAAGGCGCGCCTCTCGTCCCTTGTCTCCAGGCTTCCGCCCACTCAACCCATTGTACAAAACCGTCACGTCTTCAGGACGGCACCCCCAGAACTTGACCATGTCGGCCTTTGTAGCTTCGCTCACGGCCACGAGACGCTGCGCGCGCTTGGCGAAGAACGGCAGCACGTGCGCCAGGTAGAACATCCTGAGGCGCGAATACTTGCCGGGTATGTGGAAGTTCGCGAGATCATGCACGGTCGCCGCCGTCGGCAGCGGATACCACGCGCAGACGCGGCGGTTCGCAGCGCATATCACAAAGCCGTCGAATTCTCGAATGTGCCTCGCAATCCAGAACGGCAACACGAACAGGTGCCACATCATCGACAGCACCGGATGCCGCGCCCAAGAGGGAGAATGGACAATGGAGAATGGAGAATTGAGAATTGCGAGAACATCTGGTTCGCACAGAAGAGTCAGCTCGTGCCCCTGCGACGCAAGCGCACCCACTACTTCACGAACATATACGGATATGCCGCTTTTTCCGCTGTCGTACGGTATGCAGGAAACCAGCAGCCTCACTGTGGCGCTACCTCCCCGAAAAGCGTTTTCAGCTTATCGCCGGTGACAGGCTTCGATATGACTTTTGAGAAGAGCTTCATGTCATACGTCGAACCGACGTCAACGTCCGCTGTGACGGCAACAACTGGAATCTCGGCGAGCTTGCGTTCCCTGTGCATGGCCTCGGCGAGCTGCGTCCCGTCCATCTCCGGCATCCACATATCAGTAAGCACAACATCCGGAATCCATTCATTCATCACCTCAAGCGCCTTGATTCCGTTTTCTGCGTAGCGCACGTCCTTTATGCCGAGATTCGCAAGGTGTATGCCGAGAATCTTGCGGTTCATGACCATGTCGTCGACGACGAGCACTCGCTCTGGCATGACAGCGCACACCTTGTGCCCAGCATCTATATCGTGCGACTTCAGTTTTACGTTCTGCACGAGCACGAGGTTCGGTATGTCGATAATGAACGTCGTTCCCTTGCCAAGTTCGCTTTTTGCCGCGATAGTGCCGCCCGCATTGTCTACCATGCGCTTGACGATGGGGAGGCCAAGCCCAGTGCCCTTGATCTTCTCCGAACTGACCTGCATGCGGCTCTTGATGTCCTGGATGAACGGATCGAAGAGCTTGTCCATCTTGTCCTGCGAGATTCCGCACCCCGTGTCGCTCACCTCCAAATGCAGACAGTTGTTCGAACCATACCAGTCAGCCCTGACGGTTATTTCGCCCTTCTCGGTGAACTTGGCGGCGTTGCCGACCAGATTTATGAGAATCTGACGAACACCCTGCTGCGCCAACTCGACTATCGGCAGCTGATCCGACGGCGGAGCCTCTATGCGCAGCTTCACGCCATGCCGGCGAACACGATAGCCGAATATCGCCGGAAGCTCCTTCAGCAGCAGAGCCACGTCGCAAGTGCCGGTGCGCATCTGCATAGCTCCTGCCTCAAGCTTCGAGAGGTCGAGAATGTCGTTGATGAGGTCCAGCAGCGCATTCGAGCTGAGAAGAATGCCGTCTATGTACTCCTTTCGCCTGGCCTCGTCGAGCGCCGAATCGGAAAGGAACTCCGAGAAGCCTATGACCGCGTTGAGCGGTGTGCGCAGTTCGTGCGACATCATGGCAAGAAAACGCGACTTCGCCTGCGCGTGGTCCTCGGCGAGCTTGGCGGCGGCGTTTGCCTTCTTCGTCTGGCGGCGCAGCGCGATGATCATGACGGTGCCGAACGCGACGACGACGATCAGCACGACGCATACGTCAATCGCGATTATGTGGAGCAGCTCTTCGCGGGTCTTGCCGAACATCCTGTGCACGACCTTGCGTTCCGCGACGGCCCGCATGAACATCTCCTGCATGTAGTTCGAGTCGATTCCCGACACCGCCTTGCGCAGCACCGACACCAGCTCCGCCGGAACGTACTTGTTCGCAAACAGCTCAAGCTCGATGTAGTCGCTCCCGATGCCATAGAACTCGGCGGCCGTCTGAGGCACCGGCAGGGCGAACACCGTCGTCGCGCCGTACGTGGCGGACTTCGCGGCGGCGGGGAACGGTATCCACAGCTCGGTCTCGCCGCGCATGAACTTCGCCTCGGCCGTCTGGATGCCCGTCTGCGGCTGTGGAAGTATTTTCAGCCCGGTCTTTCGCGAAAGCTCGGTTATAAGCGCGCCGACGAAACCCTGCATGTGGCCGTGATCGTCGAACACCGGATACGGCCACGGCGAGAAGTCGATCATGACCGGCTTGTCTAGCTTGACCCTGCGGCTGAGCCATTCCGCCTCGTTGAGCGTCAGGGCGGCCATCTCGCTGTGAACGCCATAGCGGTGCCCGCTTATCATGCGCATGTACTTCGGCAGGTCGTCGCAGACCATGTCAAGGGCGTGTTCGAGGTCGTCGAATATGTCTTGGCGCTTCGTGGATGCGCAGATGTACATCGGGTGCGACGCATATAGGTGGAGCGCCGTCTCGTGGGCGAGTTCCGGCATCTCGACGTCAATGCACGCGTCTATCTCGTTTCTGAAGTACGCATCGATCATCGCGCGGTCGGTGTGGTACTCGACGTACTCCACCTTGACCCCCTCGTCCCTGAACTGGCGCTTGGCGCGTTCGCCGCTCAGAGCCCCGACGAGCATTCCGACGCGCATCCCGTTCCACGTGGACGGCTCGCCAGGCTTGTACCTGCTGCCCGGATGCGCCCACAGATAGACTCGCAGCATTCCGATCGGCGTGTGCGGGTAGTGGAAGAGCGCACGTCTCGACGGCGTGAAGCCTATTCCGCCGATGATGTCGAGCCGACCGGTCTTCACGTCGTGCAGGCTTTCGTCGTAGCCGCCGTAGACGTAGTCCGGCGTCCAGCGGGTGTGGCCGCAGAGCGTACGCATCCAGACGGCGAGGGCCCCTGACTTGTCCCCGTCGGGTGAGACCTCGAATATGTCGCCACGGCTGTAGGCCGCGATTCTGACGCGGTTCGGCGGGCTGGGGATGCCAAGCATCTCGCGCCGCCACGTGTCGATCTTGTCGATGTCGTCTATGTAGCAGTCTCGCCATGTCTTTGCAAGGAGGCGGAAAAGCTCGGTCTTGTCCTTGCGGACGGCAAAATACACGTTGCGGTCGCCTATCGGCACTACCTCCACAAGCCCCTCCGGACGCTTGTTGAACGGCGTATAGAGGAAAAGCGCGTCGATCTCGCCGTCGTGCAGCGCCTTTACGGCTCCGGCGCTAGTCTGGAATTCCACGTACTCGGGCCGCAGCGTCGCGTGTCTGAAGTATTCCTGGCGATCTTCGCTCTGCCCCTGGGATACGGGGGAGTAGCCGACGCGCATCCGCGGCCATTCCGTGATTTTCACGGACATGATCTCCGCCGCCTTCGCCGGCGAGGCGTACAGCGCATAGTGCATGCGCCCGAGCGGCTGGTATGGGAAGACATAGTTCTCCAATAGCTTCGGCGTGCGGAAGGCCGAGCATATCACATCTGCGTTCGTATGCGACGATATCTCCTCCGCCCCGACGGGCATGTGCTCGACCTCTACTCCGGCGCGACTGAACACAAGATTCATGGCGGCCCGGCAGAACCTGACGTCCGCCGCGGCCCAGTAATCCAGCTCGGCGTTTCTCACGCAATCGGCCACCTTCACGCTTTGCGCCGCGCACTCCGCAGACAAAACCGCCATGGCGACGGCGGCCATGCAAACAACTCTCCGCATTCTCATATGCAACTGTCTCTAAGTCAAACGCTGCAAGCCTGCAAGACAGGCTTCAGAACCTTGCGTCCTCCACACTGGGCACTATGTCGAACACCCTGCTTACCTTCGTGATGTCAAAGACGATCTTCGGCCCGCTCTGAAGCGCGGCTAGTATCACCTTGCCGCCGCCGGCCTTGGCCTTCTGCAACACCTGGACAAGAACTCCGAGCCCGCTTGAGTCTATATGCACCATTTTGCTCAGGTCAAACAGAACGTTCGTCCCATCGTGCATCTTGCTAATGACGTCATCACGCAGCGCCGGAGCCACCGCAGCGACAAAACGCCCTTCAATGGCTACGTTGAGCACTCCAGAATCCTCAGATACCGTCCATGCCATGTCTCATACTCCTTTGTTGGTTTTCTACTTAGTTGAACACTTCCCAGTCTCGCCGCAGCGACGTGGACATCCGCTTGCGAGCCCTCAGACAATCCGTCACGCCCGCCAGCACGCGCACAACGGGATCAAGCCCGAACGTCGCCAGCGCCCCGAGGCTCTTGCGCCTGACCACCCAGCGCGCCGCGTTCCTGGCCGTGCGGCGAAGCGCCGCCAGATTGCTCTCAGAGCGAATCTCCCCCAGCGCGCCGAGCCATGCGCCGCGCGCTGTCTCAATGTCGCACACGCCTTCTTCGCCGGGGCGGAACTTCCACTCCAGTGCGCGGGCGTACAGACCGTCGCCCAGCGCGTCGCGACGCGCCTCGGCTCTCCATTCGTAGCCATGCCGCGCTATGAGCATCGCATCGCCCGCGCCAAGTATGCACTTGTTTATGTTCCTGGTCACGAAACCGTCGCTCCCGCCGCGCTCCATCGCAAGCAGCAGCCCAACGCCGCGATTCATCATGAGCCTTGCCGCCTCCATCCACGGCAACGCGTCTGGAGTGCGGCGCGCTACGTTCGCAAACAGCGCCTCGCCCTTCTCCCCGGCAACATCCACATAGCCATGCACCAGCTCCTGGATCATCAGCCGCTCTTCGTCGTGGCGTATCCGCCACGGCGTCCTCACTATGAAATCCACGTCTATGCCGAGCATCTCGGTCCACTTCTTCGATACAGGTTCGAGAGCGGAGGCGATCGCCCTGATCTCGTTCCCGGATGCGCCGTCTTTCGTCACGGCAAAGAAGTCCAGGTCGTTGGAGAGCCGCCACTTTGGCTCTGCCGAGCTCTCCATCGCCCCGCCCTCCCCGCGTCCATATCCGCCGCCGAGCACTACGCCTGCGAGATGCGGAATGCGAAGCGCCTCGATGTCGGCGCCAACTCCCGCAATGGCCTCGCACACTATTGCGTCCGCCTCCGGCGCGTTCCCTGCTGCGAAACGGCCCATCAGCACCGCCCTCCCAGCGCGTCGCCGAGCAGGAAGCGCAGAATGCGGCGTCCCCATCCATATCTCCTCGGCTTCGAAGCAGTTGAATGCGCCACGCCTTCGTCCTCGACGTCTGCCCAGACTCCTGTCGCAGCGTCGACGATGCGGTTTCCGCAGATGATCTTGCCATCGAAATCAAGGCCCTCGCCGACAAAGGTGTCGTCGCACACTACTGTGCGCCGAAGCGTCGTTCCCTCTGACACGACGGCGCCGGAGCCTACTATCACGTCGTCCAGCTCAACGTTCCGGGCGCACCACACGTTGTCCATGAGAAGCGCCGGCGGATTGACGTTCGTGCCCTTTTCGAGAACCACGTTGCGCCCGAGGTGCACGTCCTTCTCGGCAGAATATCCAGGAAGCGTGAACAGTTCGGGCTTATGCAGCACGTTCAGGTTTATGGAATGCCACGTCGTCACGTCCTTTACGACTATTCCCTCCATCATCACGCGCATCCACTTGCCGTCGACGCGCCGGTATACGCCGGGCGGCGTGACGATGAGCTCTTCCTCGGAAACGGGGGCAAGCGACAATTTCTCCACCGGCCCGCCATGGCCCGCAAAAAGTCCCCATGCCACGTCGAGCCCATCGGTCAGCGTCTGCGTGAGCGGAGTGGAAAGCCCCTCTATGTCGGCAAGGCCGCGCGGCACGGAGCCTTCGCCCTTCATGTAGAACACTGGATAGCCCGTGCGCGTGAGTTCGCTGAAGTCCTCCGCAACGTCTTCCGAGAAGTGCCAGTCGAGAACCTCGATGAACATTATGTCGTATCGGCGGGCGAACTCCAGCATGTAGTCTATTATCTTGCGGCCGGCCACGGGAAGCGCCGTCGGGCTTGTGCCGGGCAGCACGTTCTGCAGCCATTCTGTGTCGCATGTCGAGGGAACGAACAGGACGTTGTTCATCAGTACGCCCCCTTCCCGCCGAGAATCGCCGGTATCGTCTTCAGCAGTATCACGAAGTCCTTCCAGAGGCTCGGCGCAAGTATGTACTCCTTGTCGAGCTGAACCTGTTCATGAAACGGGATGTCGCTCCTGCCCTTGATCTGCCACAGGCAGGTTATGCCTGGTATGACGTCGAGGCGCTTGCGGTCTTCGAGCGTATACTGCTCTACTTCTTTCGGGACTGGCGGGCGCGGGCCCACCAGGCTCATGTCGCCAATGAACACGTTCCACAGCTGAGGCAGCTCGTCGATGCTCGCACGGCGGATGAAGCGCCCGATCTTGGTTATGCGCGGGTCGTCCTTCATCTTGAAGATCACGCCGTCCTTCGACTCGTTCTGCGCCAGGAGCGCGGCCTTGCGGGCTTCGGCGTCCTGGTACATGCTGCGGAACTTGTAGAACTTGAAATGTCGCCCGTATCGCCCTACGCGTATCTGGCTGAATATGGCTGGACCTGGGCTGGTTAGTTTTATCGCAAGCCCGATGCCGATGAACACGGGCGAGAGCAGAATCATCCCTGCGAGGCTCCCGACGATGTCGATTATGCGCTTGACCGCAAACGCGCCGATGACGGTGGCCTTCCACGCAAGCAACCTGAAGCTGTGCCTGCGCTTCCTGCCAGAACGCGCCGCCAGCTCCTTCATGAGCTGATCGAGATCCGCGTTCTTGGTCCTCTCGAGAAAACTTTCCATCGGCGTCGGCCCGGCCCCGTCAGAGAAGCGTCCTAAATTCCTCCAGCTTGGCAATAAGCTCTGCAGAGCCGGTCTCGTCGTTCAGGGTGGACGTCTTGCGCAGGGCAATCGCAGTTTCGGCCATGTCATTGTCGCCTACGGCAAGCGCATTGCCCTTGATAGTGTGCGCGATGCGGTCCAGCAGCCCCCAGTCCTTCGCGGCAAGCGCCGAGTGGGTCTCGGCGATCTTCTCCCCGACCGAAGTCACGTACTCGCCGTATATGTCGGCGATTATGTCGGCGTCATCGCCGAACTGCTCTGCCATGTACTCCTTGCAGCAGGCCTTCATCTCTTGTCTTCCTTCTCCTTTTCGCCATCCCCGGCGGGCATGACCACCGGTATGTAGTATACAGTTTCGTTCAAGTCCCCGTAGCATTCGCGCCGTATGCCGCGGCACAGCTCGCGCACCATTAGCCGCCCGCGCCCGTGGTTGTGCAGCTCTATGTTCGCCTTGTCAAACACGGTCGACGAGTCGCCGGCAACGACCTTTATGCTCGGCTCCGGGGTGCCGCCATCCCAGACGGAAAGCTCGGCGGAGGCTCCTTTCAGGCGCAGCCTGATGCTCACGACCTCGTGCAGCCGGTCGTATTCGTCAAAGCCGTGGTCGTACACGTTCATCAACTTCTCTTCAAAGACGACCTGCACCCGCCCGATGAGGCAGTCGTCCCAGCCTTCGGCCCGGCACCAGTCGCCCATGGCCTGCGACGCAGCGTCAATGTCCGACGGCGACAGCGGCACGGTTGCTTCGTAGATGCCCTTGTGCTGCTGCGGACTGCCGAACACGAGCATTGTTATGTCATCCTGGGTGTAAGTGTAGCCAAGCGTCTCGCATGCAGTTCGAACGCGCCCCAGCGCCGACATGATCGACCCGTCGGTGTGCGCTGCCCACAGAATCTCGATGACAAGCTTGTTGCGCAATTCGTCCGACAGCGGCTCTGTGCACGAAGCGTCGCTGTAGATGTCAAGCAGTCCGTCGGTGTAGGCGAAGCACAAGGCGGTGTCGGTAAGCTCGGTGCGCACGACATCCGCCTCGGTGTAGACCGCGTCAGGCACAAAGCCTATCGGAACGCCACCGCGCTTCTCGGGGTTGACGGCGAGCCTCGCGCCGCCGTCAACGACAACAAGGTCGGGCGCGCCGCAGCTGAGCCATTCCACTTCGTGCTTGAGAGGGCGGTGTATGCAGATCAGCGCGGTCATGTACGACACCCCCGCAAGGTTCGCCCGGAAGAACTTCTGAAGGATGTTCGCTATGTCCGACGGAGCCATCGACACCGCGCCTTCGCGATGCGACAGCTGCTTGACAAACGACTGCACGGCCGTCATCGTGAGCGCCGCGCTCGTGCCGTGCCCCTGTATGTCGCCGAGAAGGAACAGACAGGCGTCGTCGCCGTATGGAACGGCCTCGTACAAATCGCCGCTTACCAGCTCCTTCGGAAACCACAGCGTGGAGTAGAACCCCACGCCTGTAACCATCGACCCGACCGGCAGCATGCGCCGCTGGATGTGCGCCGCGATCTCGTTGGCCTGGCGGTCTTCCTCCATGCGGGTCTCAATGAAGAGCTCAACGCGGCGCGAGGCCACTATGCGCTGGATACGGCGCAGCAACACGTCCGACTTGATCGCCTTGGGCAGATAGAAGCTCATCGAGTCGTCGAGTATGCGCTTCAGGAAGCCGCCGCCTTCCTCGGGGTCGAGCGCCGTGAGAAAGAAGATTGGCAGAGACTTGTCGACGCCGCGCACGATGTCGCGGAACATGAAGCCGTCCATGTTCCCCATCATGATGTCTGTTATGACCGCGCTGAATCCTTTCTTGTTCTCGCGGAGCATTTTTACCGCAGTGTCCACGTTGTCGCATGTCACAGGCGTGTAGCCCGCGCGCTTCAACATGGCACTCATCGTAAGAAGAATCAGCTTCTCGTCGTCTACTACGAGAATGCGTGTTTCGCCATGCGACTCACCAGACAAGATTGCCTCCAGATTTCATTGTATCTTCGTCCACACCAGTTTCTTGGACATTTCAGCGCGAATTATACCATAATCGTTCGTCAAAGTCCATTGCATAGACGGGCCGACGGGGGATGCGCAGTTCGAACGTGATGTCCAGAGGCAAATGCAAGATTCTCTTGCGTTTAGTCCTTGAGAACACGGGACGGGACTGAAAGGCCGGACATTTCCCGTCATTCCTTCCTAGGA
>CACYCL010000089.1 GCA_902772905.1 uncultured bacterium
ACGACGTACAGCCCGCACCTCGACATGTGCAACAAGCAGGTCAAGGCGTGCGGCAGCTGGACGTACCAGGCCAAGGACTGGGTGCAGAGCTTTGACTTCCTCAAGGAGGCAAAGGAGCGCAAGCTCCCGATCACCAAGCTCATCACGCACAAGTATCCGCTTGAGAAGATGAACGAGGCAATGGAGATGAACATCTCCATGAAGGGCCTCAAGATCGCATACGTGGCGGAGTAACCGCTCTTGACGTGCAAAAAAGGCTGCGGCGACATGCGGAAATACATATCATTTCTCATATTCGCCGTGGCCTTTGCTCTTTGCCGTGCAGCCGCGTCTCCATTGCGCGTGGCCTGCATAGGCGATTCCATTACATACGGGCTTGGGCTCCAGAACCGTGAGACCGAGTCGTATCCTGCGCGTCTTCAGGCGCTCCTGGACGATGTTTCGCCTGGCAAGTACGAAGTGCGGAACTTCGGCAATTCCGGTAGGGGCGTGTACCTCGATTCGATGCGCGGATCCGAGCGACGAGGCTTTCGTTACATGAAAGAACATTCCGACGCGCTTTCCTGGAGGCCAGACGTCGTCGTGTGCAATCTCGGCATCAACGACTGCGACGAATACAGGAAGGAGCTCGTCGGCAAGCGCAGTCGCGGACAGTTTGTCGCTGATTACCTTGCCTTGCTGGGCGACTATCGCAAAGCCAATCCAGATGTCAGGCTTGCAATGTGGACAAAGTTCTCTCCGCTTGGAGCACGGCATCGCCTGTATCGCAGTCCTGAGCCGTTCCTTATGCAGGACGACTTGGAGAAAGTGGCGCGCCGGGTCGGAGCAGATGCCATTGACATGCTGTCGCCGCTTCGCGACGAGATCGACGTCATATTCGCAGAAGACGGAATACACCCGAACGCCGCAGGCGCGGAGGCAATAGCGAAAGCGACGTTGCCGCATGTCGTCGGCGCAAAGCCTTGCGAAGTCGCGTTGCCGAGCGGGCTTGCGGGGCGTTCATGCGAGCTTTGGCTGTGCGCGGGGCAGTCCAACATGCAAAAGGGGTGGGATGAGTTCCGCGCCACGCCATTGGAAGAGAAGCGCGTGGCGAGGGAGCTTGCACAGCTGCTAGATGTGGAGGTATGGCTATGGGATGTAAACGCGCCGGACGCGGGCTGGATGCGTCTTGCGCCCGACAACGCAGGCGCGCGCTGTGCGCTTGGGGTGTCGTTTGCGATTCGCCGCGCAAAGGCATCCAAGAAGCCGGTCGGCATTCTGTATGTGGCGGCTGGTGGCGCACCGGCCGAATCGTTTGTTTCCGAGCAGGTCATGTGCAAAGTTGGAGCGGATGGCAAGCCCGCATATCCCAGGCTATGCGCCATTGCGACGAATCGGCACCAGATAAACGCCAATGACGATTTCCCGTGCGTGTGGTGCAAGCGAGAGTATCAGAGAAGGAAGGGCAAGGCCGCCGAGGCTGGATGGTGGCCGGTTTCAATGCTATACGACCGGGGCGTGAAGCGAGTTGCGCACCTGCCTATCGCAGGTGTTCTTTGGTATCAGGGCGAGTCCAACGCCACCAAGTGCATGGCACCGGATGCTCCGCTGGATGACGATTACATGCTTGAGACGAATCTTGCGGTGATTGAACAGCTTCGCGGCGAAAGGCGCATCCCGTTTGTAATGATGGGGCTTCCGAAGATGAACCGTCCGTGGGCGCCATATCGCGCTGCGCAGCGGAAGGCGTGCGAGATGACAGGTGCGTTGTTTGTTGACACGTTTGCTGCCGGACTTGGCGATCCGAACGATGTTCATCCGCGCGACAAGATTCCCTTCGCCGAAATGGCCATTTCGCGCATTCAAGGGGGGGTAAATTCCAATCGCAAGAAAGATTGAAAGGTGGCATGACATGACAATCAGCAAGTATTCATTCGGCATCGGAGATCGATTCGCACATGAAGGCGTCAACCAGCTCAAGGCGCTCATAGCCGCCGAGAGGCGTTTCGGCGTGCACTTCACGCCAGTATGGAACAAGTCAAACCGCGAGCACACGATCATTGGCACGGAGCCTGCATCCACGCGCGCCGAGGCCGATGCGGCGGTCAAGGCGCTTGGCTATTCCGACGCCTACTTCTGCGATGCCGACCACATCAATCTATCAAATGTCGACAAGTTCATCGACGCATGCGACTTCTTCACGATTGACGTTGCCGACTACATCGGCAAGACCGGCACGATGGAGGAACGCTATCTGCCAGCGGTTAAGGAGGCTGGAAAGATATACCGCCACATAGCGGAGAGGAAGGGCTCCGGCAACTTCGTGACCGAGGTCTCAATGGACGAGGTTGCCGTCGCCCAGACGCCAGACGAGGTAAAGTACATCTTGACCGAGCTCGCCAGAGAGAAGGTGCCTCTGCAGACTTTCGCGCCGAAGTTCACTGGGCGCTTCAACAAAGGTGTCGACTACGTTGGCGACCTCGCGCAGTTCGATAGGGAGTTCGAGGAGGATCTAAAGGTGATCGCGTGGGCGGTGAAGGAGCTTGGGCTACCCGCCAACCTTAAGCTGTCGATCCACTCAGGATCTGACAAATTCTCCATCTACCCGATCATGGGGCGCCTAATTCGCAAGTACGACGCAGGCATACACGTGAAGACTGCCGGAACAACCTGGCTGGAGGAAATCATCGGCCTGTCTCTCGCCGATCCAGAGGCGCTCTCGCTCGCCAAGAAAATATACCGCATCGCACTGACTCGCATGGACGAGCTGACGGTTCCATACGCAACGGTCATCGACGTGGACAAGTCCAAGCTGCCCGATCCAGGCGTCGTGGATGGATGGGACGCACACACCTTCGCGAAGACGCTTCGCCACGACGAGTCCGAGCCGCTCTACAATCCGTCCTTCCGCCAGCTCATACATGTCTCGTTCAAGGTTGCGGCAGAGCTGAAAGACGAGTACATCCCGGCGTTGGAGAGAAGCGCCGACGTGATAGGCCGCGAGATCGAGGCAAACATCGGGGACCGCCACGTGAAACTGCTTTTCGCATGAGGCGGTTGATGACTTGATATGATGTTATATTGGCAATGAGGCAATGAACAGAAGAGAGTTGATTGGGTGCATGGCCGCCGCCGTTGCGGGGCTTGGACAACGTGCTTTCGGCGGAGAGGCCGGAAAGACTGAGTCGTCACAGGTGGATGTGAACACGAAGGCCGACAGGCCGGGGCGTTCGCACCCGATGGCGGGCAAGGCGCTGCCACCGTGGAAGCCTGGCGAGTTCCAAGTGCATTTCATCTATACCGGTGTCGCTGAGAGCTTGTTCTGGATTATGCCAGACGGCACGACCATGTTGCTGGATTGCGGCGACCATCCGGCATGGAAGCGAGGCAAGAAGGCATTGTGGATTCTCCCTAACGGCAACCGCACGGCGCCCGAATGGATTGCGCGATATGTCGAGCGGGTAAATCCGTCGAAGAAAGAGGTTGACTACCTTATGATCTCGCATCATCACGCTGACCACGCGGGCATGGAGGGGTGGGGCGCGGGAACGAGAGACTGGAACGGCGGCAAACTGTACGTCGGCGGGTTCCTTCAGGCTGCGGACGTGCTGAAATTCAAGGTCGCGTTCGACAGGGGCTGGCCGGATTTCAACGACCCCATACCCAATGAACGTTGCGACACGTCATCTTGCCAGCATGTGCGCAAGGCTCTCGCCTATCTTGTCGAGCGTGATGGACTTGAGATGCGTCGTTTTGAGGTTGGCGCCGTCAACCAGGTGGCGCAGATGCACGGGGCTGCGGCGGGCGACTTCAGCATTGTCAACATAGCCGGCAACGGGAAAATCCTCTGCCGCGACGGCAGTGTTCGCGATCTCTACGAGGGCAGGCACAACGCGAAGCGGCTCAACGAGAACGGGATGAGCCTTGGCCTGCTTGTGAAATATGGCCCGTTCAGGTTCTACACGGCTGGGGACTTCTACGACGCATTCAGACGTCCGGATGGAACCAAGTGCTACACCGAGGATGAGCTTGCCCGGGAGCTGGATCCGGTAGACGTGGCGAAGATGAACCACCACGGCCACCACTCGATGCTGCCTGCGATTGTCTCTGCGCTGCGGGCCCGCGTATGGACGGCGTCGATGTGGGATCAGCTGCACATAACGGAGGACACCTTGACGCGCCTATCCGACAGGACCCTGTATCCAGGGCCGCGCCTCATTGCACCCGGCGTGTTTTCGCCGCAGCGCCGCTACGAAGACCGTGGCAAGCCGTTTACGCAGGACATCGCCCCGGAGGCACTCAATGCGGGGCATGTCGTCCTGACCGTCGCGCCTGGAGGCGCGGACTACACGATTGCATACGTCACGGCAGACGATGAATCGATGCGCGTGACCGGTGCCTACGACTTCAGGTCCAGATTGGCGTGACTGAGCAGGGACGAACAGCTGACATATACACTTGTGCACGAGATTATGGTATAATTCGCGCTGTGAAAGTAAAGCTGATAGTATTGTCCATTGCGGCGACCGTTCTCGCGCCTTGCGTGTGTGCACTTGGCGAGCATCCGACGCCTGGTGTGGGTTCTGGCGCGCAGACCGGTGCGCGCTACGCGACCGACGCCTATCCTGGCTTCGACGACGAGAAGGAGTTGACAAGCCCCGAGCGCAAGTCTCCGCGCTGGTTTTCGTTCATTACCGGGCCAAGCTGCGACAACGCGAAGGATCAGTTCGAATACTGTCGCGGGCTAATGGCCGAAGGGCGGTGGTCCAAGGCGCGCCGCCAGCTTGATGCGCTGGTGCGCGAATGGCCTACTTCGCAGGAGGCTTCGAGGGCGCAGCAGACGATAGCCGAGATATACCTTGACAAGCTCGACGACGCTGAGAACGCCTTTCTGGAATATCGCTACCTGCTGGATTTCTACTCGCTGTCGTGCGACTACGACAGGATCGCCGACAGGCTATACCAGGTGGCCAACGTAATGAAGAGCGAAGGCAAGGAGGTCTGCTTCGTGCGCTTCGCCAACACGGTTGACGTACGCCGCGCCTACGAGGCGTGTGTCCTGCGCGCGCCGGGGGCGAGCTGGGTTCCTGAGGCCATGCTGACCATCGGCGCGCTTCGCGAGGATGAGGGCAAGTACGGCGAGGCCGTGCGCGTCTACGAGAATCTTCGCAACATACATCCCGATTCGGACGAGGCGAAGTCGGCCTTGCTGCGCGAGGCCGAGGTGCGCATGATTCTTCTGCACGATCACGCCTACAACCGTTCGCGCTGTCGCGACACGATAGACTTCCTCAGGCAGTCGCTGACGAACTGCCGCGAATCCGACGTGGCGCGTCTGCGCGAGTGCCTCTCCGAGGCCGAGGGCATGATTGCAGAAGAGGAATGGCGCGCGACGAAGTTCTACGACTCGCCGACGCGCACGAGGCGCAGTGCAATCAGCGCTTATCAAAAGTACATTGCCGACCATCCAGACGGCGCGCACGTCGTGGAGGCGAAGGAGCGGTTGGCGGAACTCAATGGAGGGGCGAAATGACTTTTCTGCGTAATGCGGCGCTATGCGTGTTGGCTGGCGCGGTTCTGTGCGGCTGTGGAACCGACTATTCGTGGAGGTCGTCGGTTCCTGCCGACATGCGCACTGTTTCCGTGCCGACGTTCAGGAACGAGTCCGGTCTGCAGGAGGCGGGAGCGCTCGCTTCCCGGCAGTTGCTGCGGGAGTTCCAGCGCGAGGGCACGTTTGCAATCCGCATGGCGGACGACGCGGCGATACAGATTCAGGGCACAGTCAAGAGCGTCGGTTCAGCATTGGTGGCCTACGACCGCAGGCGCGGCCTGCGCCTTGGCGGGCAAGATGTCTCGGTGACGGCTCTCGTCTCTGTCATAGACAAGCGACGCGGCAGGGTGCTTGTGGACAACCGGCGATACGTAGCCACTACGACGTTCGTGGCCGGCCAGGATGTCACTACGGCGCAGCGTGACGCGGCGGGCCGACTCATGGACGAACTCGCGAGGCAGGTGGTGGATGACGTCCTCTCGCTGGATCTTTGACGATGAGGCAGGTGTCAGATGGAGGGAAAAATGAATGACGTGCATGCAGTGATCGAGCTGAAGATCACGCCGCAACGCGATTCTGGGTTCGGCAGGATTGCCGAGCGGGTCGCAAAGTTCGAGCAGGTCGAGGCCTGCTTTCTCATGAGCGGGTCATACGACCTGCTGGTGTTTGTCAAGGGCGACAGTCTGCAGGACGTTGCGCAGTTCGTCGCCCAGGACCTTTCTACTATCGAAGGAGTGCTCTCGACCGCGACTCACTTCATGTTGCGCACCTACAAGGCAAAGGGCGTGGCAGAGTCGCTTGGGGCTGATGAAAGACTGGAGGTGTCGTAATGGCAGTTGATCTTGCGCAGAAGGCGCAGAACTTCACAAACCGCGGGCGTCAGGCGCTCGAGACGGGCAAGTACGATCTTGCCGTCGATATGCTGATGGAGGCGGTTTCCGCCGCGCCGGACGTGTTGGAGACGCGCAAGTTGCTGCGTGCGGCCCAGATCGCCAACTTCCGCAAGAACGGCGGCAAGTCCGGATTCGGCGCGAAGCTCACGTTCATGATGGCGAGGCAGAAGATAGCCGGGCTGGTCAAGAAGGGGCAGTATCCCGAGGCCATGGCCGAGGCTGAGAAGCTTCTGTCCATGAACCCGCTCGACCCCGACAACATCGAGGCGGCTGTGAAAGCTGCCGAAGCGGCGGGAATGGCAGACCATGCTGCTATTACGATAGAGGCGGCGTATGAATGCTCCAACAAGGATCCGTCGCTCCTGGAGCGCGTAGCCAACTACTACACGATCGCCAAGCGCTGGGACAAGGCGCGTGACGCGTACCTGAAGCTCTCGGAGCTCAAGCCCGGAGACCAGCGCGTGATGCAGATTCTCAAGAACATGGAGGCCCGCGCGACGATGAACGCCGGGTGGGAGCAGACGGCCGGCAAGCGCGGCGGCTTCCAAAACCTGATCGCGAACAAGGAGCAGGCGGCGAAGCTTGACGCGGCGAACAAGGCCGTTGTCACCGGCGACGACGCCGAGCTGCTGATTGCCGAGAAGCTGAAGCAGATCGAGGCGGAGCCGAAGAACATGAACGCTCGCCGCGCTCTTGCGCGAATCTACATTCAGGGCAAGCGCTTCTACGAGGCCATCGGGGTGCTGCAGAAGGCGATCGAGGCGTCCGGCACGATGGATCCGGAGCTTGACCGAATGCTTTCCCACACGACCGTGCAGTATTACGACCAGCAGATCGAGGCGCTTAAGGCCGAGGGACGCGAAGACGAGGCGACGAAGATGGAGCAGGATCGCAACCAGTTCGTGTTCGACGATCTCGCGCAGCGCGTGGAGCGCTACCCGAACGACCTGCACCTCAGGTTCGAGCTTGGCCGCCAGTACTTCATCTACGGCTACTACGACGACGCCCTCACCCATCTGCAGCTCGCGCAGAAGTCGCCGAAGGACCGTCTTTGGGCGCTTTACTACCTTGCAATGTGCTTTCTCAACCAGGGTCAGACCGACATGGCCGTCATGCAGCTTGAGACGGCGCGCGATGCGCTGCCGACTATGGACGAGTTGAAGAAGAAGGTCGTGTACCAGCTCGGCCTCTGCGCTGAGTCCGCCGGTGACTTGGAGAAGGCGTACCAGTACTACAAGGACGTCTACTCAGCAGACGTTGGCTTTGAAGACCTGTCTGAGCGTATGCTGGCTGTGAGCCAGGCGCTGAAACAGAAGTGATGGCAGCCCCAAGGAGAGTCGAACTCCTCTACCAAGCATGAAAAGCTCGTGTCCTAGCCGATAGACGATGGGGCCAAAACGGGTGATAGTATACCATAATGCATGACCGATCGTCAAGCGTACATCGCATTTAATTTAACCGACCGTGTCGGGTTTGCCACTGTCGAGCGGCTTGCGGCGGAGGCCGGATCGGTGGCTGCGGCTTGGGAGGCGTATCCCAGAAAGATTTCGCGCACGGGTGGCGAGGTTGACTGGGAGGGCGAGTTGGCTCTTGCGGAAAGATATGGCGTAGACATAGTAACGCCGGTCGACGCCGCGTACCCAAAGGTGCTTGGCGAATCGCCCGGGCGTCCGATTGCGCTTTACGTGAAGGGTGACGTCGCTGCGCTGTCAAAGCCGATGATTGCGCTTGTCGGCACACGTCGTGCAACGTCGTATGGAAAGAGCGTTGCGAACCGACTGGCGTATGACCTCGCAAGCGCGGGCTGGGCCGTGGTGTCCGGGCTTGCGCTCGGCATAGACGCAGAGGCGCATCGAGGCGCGCTGGACGCCGGGGGTGTCACGGTTGGTGTAATTGGATCTGGCATGGATCGCTTCTATCCAGAGGAGAACCGCGAGCTTGCGCGGAGCATTGTCAGTTCCAACGGTGCGGTAGTGAGCGAGTTTCCGTTTGGGCGCCCACCGGACAGGGAGACGTTTCCGATACGCAATCACGTTGTCGCGGGGCTTGCGCGCGGCATTGTGGCGGTGGAGGCGCCAGCCAGGTCGGGTACGCTCATAACGACGTCAATTGCTGCGGACCTTGGACGCACGGTCATGGCGGTTCCGGCAAGGGTTGACAGCCGCATGTCGCTCGGCTGCCTGCAGCTCATACGCGACGGCGCGGTGCTCGTGCGCAACGCGGACGATGTCCTGGAGGCCATGTCGGAGCTTGTGCCGCCGGTCTCTAGGGTTTCCGCGTCCGATGGGAAAGGCGTTTGTGCCGCCCCTGCGATTGACCCCGACGCGCCTCCATATTCCGTAGAAGAGGCACTTGTGATGACCAGCCTAGACGATGAAGGCACGACGCTGGACGAGGTTGTGCGCCGCACAAAGTTGCCTGCCGAGAAGGTCAGTGCGCTTGCCATGTCGCTCCGTATAAAGGGCTTTTTGAAGTTCCTGCCAGGAAATCGAATTTCACCCTTGACTGCAAGGTGCTGAATTTGATATACTTCACTTCAAATCACAAGCCAGGTTAGCACAGTTGGTAGTGCGGCTCATTCGTAATGAGCAGGTCGGGGGTTCGAGTCCCTTACCTGGCTCCATGTTGGCGGGAGTAGATCAATTGGTTAGATCAACAGATTGTGATTCTGTGGGTTGCGGGTTCGAGTCCCGTCTCCTGCCCCAGACTTG
>CACYCL010000090.1 GCA_902772905.1 uncultured bacterium
ACAAGACCGGCTGTCGCAAAGAAGAAGCAGATGACGGTAATCGAATACGGCGGGCGCACATGCACAAGTTCCATGGACGGCATGAGCACTCGCATGACGGTAAGGACGGCCGCGGCGAGAAACGTTGCGCAGAAGTAGCGAGGCAGCTGCGCCGCGCCGATGCGCCGCCAGGCGAGACGGTAGCATCCCGTGCAGACAAGCGCCGCGATGTGGACGACGCACACCGACACATAGGAGAGCGCGACCTTGCGCCAGCCCCAAAGCGGCTCGGCAAAGTCGAATCGCAGCGCGAAGGCCGCAAGGTAGGCCGCGCCTACAATGCAGGCATCTACGGCGACGCCAGCGAGGCGCGTCACGAGGAACAACATCCAGGCCTCTCCAGTGCGCGTCATTATTCGAGCTTGGATTTCTGCCGCGGATCAAAGGCGTCGCGGAGGCCTTCGCCGACGAGAACCGTCAGCAACATCACGATGAAGAGAGCAAGCGCTGGAAAGAGAATAAGCCACCACGCATAGCGGAATTGCTGCGCCTGGTTCATGAGTTCTCCGCAGCTTGGCGTCATCGGGGGCAGACCGAAGCCGAGGAAATCGAGCGCGGCGAGCGACCCGATCGCGCCCATCAGAAGAAACGGGAAGAGCGTGATGAGCGGTGTCAAAGCATTTGGCAGTATGTGCCCGAAGATGATGCGCGCGGCGGAGAACCCCTGCACCTTGGCGGCCTCGACGAACGTGCGGGACCTGAGACGCAGAAACTCGGCACGCATATAGTAGCTGACGCCGATCCAGTTGAAGATTGCGTAGCAGACGAGCAGTATCGTAAAGCTTCTGCCCATCGTCGAGCCTATGAATATCATGACGTACAGGAACGGGACGGCGCTCCATATCTCGGTAAAACGCTGCATGGCGATATCGGTTTTCCCGCCGAAATAGCCTTCCACCGCACCGGCCACGAGGCCTATGAACATTCCGCTGGCGGCGAGAATCACTCCGAAGAGAAGCGCTATGCGCATGCCGTGGACGACGCGCGCATACACATCGCGCCCGCCGGCGTCGATTCCGAACGGATGCTCCTTGCATGGACGGAACGGGAAGCTGATCTCCGGCGCAGGCATGACATGCGACGTGACGGCAGGCGGAGTCTTGGGGCGCATGTATACGCGCGTGTAGCCGTCGCGCCTGGTGCGCGTCACGTCATAATCCGCCTCGTTCACATCCGTCGGCCCCTCATAGCCCCAGATGCTTCCGTCATCTCCAAGATTGTACCGCACGGTTTTTATGTCGTAGGTCTCTTCGACCACCGGCTTGCGATACTTCTCAAGCGTGGCAGTATCGACCACCGCGCGAGGATCGCACGGGCAGACGACGTCGGCAAGCATGCAAAACACGAATATCACGCCCAGGCCGATCAGCGACCACCATGCGCGGCGAATGCGCCTGAACGACCGGAAACGTTTGACTGTGAGCGGAGAAAAGAATGTCATGGCGTTATTTCTTCGAGAAGTCTATTCTGGGGTCGATGATCATGTACAGAACATCCGATATGAGATTGCCTACGAGCTGGAAGCTGGCCGTAAGCGCGAGAAGCGAAAGGAACACGGCGTAGTCGCGACCGATTAGCGCATCCCACGACAGCCGGCCCATGCCTGGAATCTCGAAAATGGTTTCGATGATGATCGACCCGACGAAGATGAGGCCGATTATGCCGCCCAGCCCTGTCGCCACGGGAATGAGCGCATTGCGAAACGCATGGCCCCAAATCGCGCGGCGGCGTGTGGCGCCCTTCGCAATCACAGTACGGATATAGTCGGCCGATATCTGGTCGAGAAGCGAATTCTTCATCAGAATCGTAAGCATCGCAAAGCCACCGGCCACGTAGCAGCATATAGGCAGGGCCATATGCCAGGCGCGATCCCAAAACCAGACCCAGGTCGAGGGCTCCACGTCAAAGTCGGAGGAGATGCCGCCAAGCGGGAATATGTCGGCAAAGCCATCCACCGTTCCGCAGAAGAACATCTTCAGCAACATCGCAAGCGCAAAGGCAGGAATGGCATATGCGACAAACACCACAAACGACGATACCGCGTCAAACGCCTGTCGATGCCTGAGCGCTTTGGCAATGCCCAGCGGAATGCATATCATGTAGGTAAGCAGAAACGACGCCAGACCGAACCAGAGCGATATCGGTATGCGCGAGCGGATAAGTTCCCACGCCGTCTTGTTCGGATAGTCGTAGCTCGGCAGGTTCATGCCCATGCGCTTCACCACAAGCCAATCCCAATACTGCTCGCAGATCGGCTTGTCGAAGCCAAACTGCGCCTCAAGCTGTTTCTTGTACTCCTCGGAGACCTGCGAGGCCGATGCGTTCGAGCTGCCGGACGTCTCGCCCGACTGCGCGCCAAGCCCTTTGAGCCTCATCATTCGCATCTCGACGGGACCGCCGGGAAGGAATCTGGTAAGCGAGAAACACACTATCGTGATACCGATGAAGGTAGGTATCACAAGCAACATTCTTCGAACAAGGTACGCAAGTCTATCCATGGTTCTCCTTGGCCCATATCGCCTGACGGGCAACTCCCAGAAGAAGCGCCGCGTCGTCTTTCGTGAAAACTCCGCGCGAAAACACGCGGTGGAAGCCCTGCATGAAGTGATCCTCCTGCTCGGGCTTCATGAAACCGATCTCCAAAAGCATCTTCGCCCAGTTCTTCATCAACTGCATCTTCTGCGCCTGAGGGGCGGGCGGCGCCTTCTCCCGCGGCGGCTGGTACCGGCCGGAGGCCGTGAAGAATTCGTAGCACGTTATCAGCACGGCCTGCGAAAGATTGATCGACGTATAGCCCTCGTCCACGGGTATGCGTATGAGGTGCGTACACTGGGCGATCTCTTCATTGAGCAGCCCCTTGTCCTCGCGACCGAACACGAGAGCGACAGGCCCCGTCTCGGCAAGCGACAGTATATCCGCCGCGCAGTCTCGCGGCGCCTTGACGTGCTGACGGTACAATCCCTCGCGCGCGGTCGTTCCGACGACGGCAACGCAATCGGCGACAGCCTCCTCGAACGTTGCGGTTTCGCGGCGGTTGGCGAGGATGTCGGTCGCATGCACCGCAAGCCGTTCGCCCTCTTCCCATGAGTTCTGGAGGTTCGGAGCCGCCAGCACGAGGTTTCTTATGCCCATGTTCGCCATTGCGCGGCAGCTGGAGCCCACATTGCCCGTGTAAAGAGTGCCGACAAGAACGACGCGTATGTTGTCGAGCGGATTCAACGCACTCCCCCTTCATTCGCCGGGGGCTGGCAAAGCACACCCTGGAAAACCGTCCTGTAGTCGTCGGCCGCGCCGTCGAACTCGAACATCGCGCACGTGAAGCCGTTGGCGAGAAACAGCCAGCGGTCGTTGTCCGTCTTGTACATGGTTCCGGAAGAAAGCATGTTCATGCATTGGAACGCCATGAAAGACGGGCCATCCTCCAGACTCACCTTCACGCGAAGCTTGCTTCTGAGCTCGATCTCGTTGCCGTTCACAGGCGACACCCACGTCGTAACATGGTCTTTGTCGCCATATCCATATACGACCTCGAGAAACCGGCCGTCGTCGTCGACGAACTTCACGGCCTGCGTCTGGTGGAACGACGCGCATCCGCCCAGGACAACCGCCGCCAGCGCGGCACAGACGACAGCCATGCGTTTTCTCATAGCGCGGCGAGCTTTCTGGCGACCAGCCCGCCTACGATCTTGGGGTCGGCCTTGCCTTTGGAAAGTTTCATGACCTGCCCTACGAAAAAGCCGGCCGCGGCCTTCTTGCCGTTCTTGAAGTCCTGCACGGGACCGGGGTTCGCCGCTATCGCCTGATCGACGAACGCCTCCAGCGCGGCGGTGTCGCTCACGGCGCCGAGGCCGCGCTCCTTCACAATGGCTTCGGGATCGCCGCCCTTCTCGAACAGCTCCGGCAGAAGTTCTTTGAGCGTCGGGCCGTTTATGACGCCTGCGACGGAGAGCTTGACGAGCGATCTGAGCGCGTCAGGCGTCATTGCGCATTCGCCGATGGCTCTGCCCGTTGAATTCATGAGCGCCATCACATCCGACATATACAGGTTGCAAAGCGTCTTCGCTGCCTTTTTGTCGAGCCCCTTCGCCGCCGCCTCGAAATAGTCGGCGTTCTCTTTGTGCTGGGAAAGCACCTCGGCGTCATACTCGGCGATTCCGTAATCTGCGATCATTCTCGCCCGGCGGGCCTCGGGCTGCTCTGGCAGAAGGCGGCGCCATTCCTCCACAAGCTCCGTCGACAGCTCCACCGGCACAAGGTCCGGCTCGGGGAAGTAGCGGTAGTCGTGGGCGTTCTCCTTGGAACGCATGGAGGCGGTCTCAAGCGCCTCGTCGTCCCAACGGCGCGTCTCCTGCACGATCGGAATCGAATGCGCCATGCATTCGCGCTGGCGGCGAGCCTCGAACTCCAGCGCGGCGTGGATTCCGCTGAAGGAGTTCATGTTCTTGATCTCGACTTTCGTGCCGAGCTTCGTCTCCCCGACGGGACGTATCGAGATGTTCACGTCGCTGCGCATGTTGCCTTCTTCAAGGTTGCAGTCGCTTACGCCTGCGTACACGAGCATCTCCTTGAGAGCCGTCAGATACGCTATCGCCTCGTCGGCGCTGGACATGTCAGGCTCGGAGACTATCTCCATAAGCGGCGTACCGCCGCGGTTGAAGTCGACGCCGGAAGTTGTCGCATAGTGGTTGATCTTCGCGGCGTCCTCTTCAAGGTGGATGTGGTTGATGCGTATGAACTTCGGGCCGGAGGGCGTTTGAATCGTCACGCCGCCGCCGATGCACAGGGGACTGCCGTTCTCGGAAATCTGGTAGTCCTTGGCCATGTCGGGATAGAAGTAGTTCTTGCGGTCGAAGGTGGCGTGGG
>CACYCL010000091.1 GCA_902772905.1 uncultured bacterium
ATTTGTGGTGTCAACGTTATCAAAACGCATGGCCGGATATGCGTAGACGCCATTGCGCCGCGTATCCTGCCAACGGCTTATGTTCGTGACGATAGTTCCGGCATAGTCGGTTGCAAGGTAGGTGGTGAAAGATTCCATGTCGGACGAGTCGAAATGGAATGCGGCAGCATCCTCTATGAAATCGGGACGTCCGGATATCGAAAGCGTACCGTCTTTCACCTCAATCGATTGGACATCTCCTGCCGTCACCAGCTCGAGAGAGCCAACACCGGACTTTACCAGCTTGCCTGTGCCGCCAGCAAGCTTCTGCACACGAACCCCGCCGTCTACCTCCATGGAGAAGTCTTCTTCTCCGGCATAGGATATCGTACCCACCTGCGACGGACACTTCTCGGGATGGGCTACGCCAAGCCATTTATCGAGAAGATACGCCTCGGTCGACACGCGTTCTTTATCGGTGATGGGCCGGGAATACAGGATCATTTCAGCCACCGCAAGTCCGCCGTTATAGGTACCGCGGTCTGTTGCGATCGCATCGACCTTCACCATGTGCGAACCAGAGAACGAATATACGTGAAACTCGTTCGTCGCGGCAAGTTTGGCCTGTGCCGCAGACGGCAATGCGATTGGATCGACGGCTTCGCCGTCCACCGCCCAATGCATGCCAAGCGGGGCGGGATGGCGATAGGCGGTGGAAAGCAGCTTGTCGGTATCGTTCCCATGCCGATACATCTGCATATCGGACGAGCCGAAAATATCCTGGTTCGCAACCGAATTCTGCCTGAGGACGATAAACCCGGCGTATACATTGGCATTACCCCAGGTCGGGAGTCTCATGTAGGAAGATGAATCAGCCCTGTACGGTCCGAAATCGACGACCGTCTTCCCGGCATGGGAAGCAACTGTCGGCAATACGGCGAGCGGGCAGGTGGCAGACAACTGGACATCAGTACGGCAGTCTTTCCATGTCTGCACCGAACCGGCAGATAACGTGAATACGTCTGGCGCATTGGCATCCAGCCAAAGATATGCGTTTGTCGCGGGGCGCAGAGTGTTGCCGGAATCGATACTTCCAAAGTCGATCAACCCTCCAGCAAGCGTCACCGACGCACCGGCTGGCGACAGGTGGTCAACCTTGAGCGTACCGGTACCGGTCTTGGCAAGTCCGTTTGGTGCCACTATCGCGCGAACATGCGCCGTAGCCCCTGAGGTCACGCCAAACGTGGTGGATGCTCCGTTCATGCACACGGCACCGGCATCACGCAATGTCTCGCCGGTACGCCATTTGGCGTTAAGGTATGCATTGATCCGCATGCGTTCGGCCCTTGTGAGCGCGTTGGTGAAAAGCAGCATCTCGCCTAGACGGAATCCTCCAGTGCCGGACGAATAGAGACGTTCGGCACCGATGGCGCTGACACACGCATTGTCCAATGTGCCGACGCTGACTGTATAGAGATCGAAAAGCTGCCGAGGGTCAATGGCGGAATTGAGCTTTCGTTCCCCGTTGATCGCTATGTCGCCGCCCCATACGTTAGTACAGGAATTATTTTTCGTATAGAAGAGTTGCTGTACGGCACCCTTGAAGTCGTAGTTGTTTTCATAGACACTTCCTAACACATTCACGTTTTGCGAACCGAGCGGAGTCTCCACCACGTAGAACGCCTCGCGTACCGTGGTCAGGTGGTTCTTGAACTGCAGAAAGCAGTTTGTCGGTCCTAGTTCTGTCGTACCGGCGTCGTTCGGCGTTCCGAAGTCAAGAAGCGGCAATCCTGTAGGTGATGTGGCGGGGCTTATAAACGGGGCCTGGCAGTATGCGACACGCGATGCGTTCGCGCCGCGGAAGTTGTTTGTCGCAGCGTAATATACGTCTTCTCCGCGTACATCATCCAGCCGCCAGACGTACGTACGGCCGTCAGCATGGTACTTTTGCAGCGACCTGTCGTCGCTCGCATCGAAATGGACTGCGGCACGCGCTTTAAGCCCATCTATCGAGCTTGCGGCATCCGCACCTCCGAGAACCAGCTGTCCCGACGTCACGACAATGTCCGTCTTCGCCCCTGGCGTACCCTTCACGGTCAACGAACCTGCGCCGGACTTTTCCAGAACGCCATTCTCGTAGATGCTTTCCACGGAAGCGGCGGTTCCTGCCGTCGGCACTTCGACCGCCAGGCGCGACAAACCGCTAACGTTGGGGAATGCGGGGACATGCGAAGGTGTCGCCGCCAGCGAAAGTATCGCCCTTGCGTCACCTGCCGCAAAAAATCCCTTGAACGAATCGGGATTGGAAACGGTGAAACGGCGCTCCTGCTGGACCTGGTAGTCCTTCCAGTCCGTATGTGTTATCAGATAGGCGTGCGACCCGGCAAGCGATGCAATAGTGGGATTTACAGATGGTGCGGACAAGTAGATGCCGGACCCGCTTCCGGAAGCCTCTCCGGTCTTGACGGTGATGCCGTCGGGCGTGGTGGAGTTTGCGTAGACCAGCGGCGTCATCACGACATCCTCGCCGTTGGTCGGCGCCAAATCAGGAGCGACTCCGTTTTCCAGTACCCAGTTTGAAGCAGTTCCCCACTGGCAGGCGGCAGAAGTGCCTGTCGCCGCCCAGTTCACGACTCCATCGGCCAATCCGACGAACGAAGCGAACACTACGCCCGTACATAAAGGAAGTTTCAGTGTTGTCATTTCTTTTCTCCTTTGCAATTTCGCCAAGTGTGATCATCTGCCAAACACGGACCGGATTGCACGCAGGTAGGCATCGCCCGAAACCGTGTCCGGCATGAGATAGCTGCCCTCCGTATATTCATTCCAGGCGTTTATGAGAATGGCCCCGGGTTTCTTCGTTGCCGTCTCAGCCTGTCGCCGTGCATCCTTGAGGCACTGTGCAAAATGCTCCGGCCGGACGTTGCTGTAGACCGCCGTATACGGATAACGGACCTTCGCCCATGGAAACGGTTCGTCCTGACAGCATCGCGGAGTGGTATCCCATCCGCGAAGGGCCAGGGGAATGTGCGGCAACGCTGCTTCGAGAAACGAAGCGTTGTATTCACGTCCCTGGGCTATGATCGTTTCGTACGGCACCGCTCCTGTTCCTGGCGGACTCATCGAATAGGTGCTTGAACTTTCAAACCCGACTGCCTTGATTTTGCCGACAGATTCCGGATTCCAGACCATTCCGGAGAAATGGATCGGAGGCAGGCCAGCCTTGCAGACCGCTTCCTGCGCCCAGGCCAGAAGCTTGCGGGCACCATCCTCCCCACCGTTGTTTTGTATGAACCACGTCGCGTTGTAGATGGAAAAGAACAGTTTTCCGTCGAGTTTGTAGTAGTTCGGCTGCCTGAAATACTTTTCTATGCAATAGGTGATCGCCTCGTGAAATTCTTCCGGTGTGAACGAGAGCTTCCAGAAGAACCGCTTGTCATCTTCTCCCGGTTTGGCGCGAAAGGCATCCGTCCTGTGGTGGTATGCCCACATCAGCGCAAACTTGATGCGATTGCGGTTCGCCGCCTTCAAGAATCCATCTTCCAGCGCCTCATGTTGGATGGGCTTGTGATTTGCCCAATACCAATCATAAACGAAACAATCAATTCCGGCGTTGGCCGCATAATCTATTTCCTTGGCTACGTCAGATGGATTTGAATCGTCTGGACAACCATCTACAAGCTTGATCGGTTGTTCATGTCCCGGAAATCGCGGTTGCGCGGAATTCACCAAGTCCCATTCCGTACGCCCTTTGCCGAATATCTGTTCCCCTTCTGGATATACATGCCATTCCGGATAGTAGATGCATAACACATCCGGACGCTCACCGGCGATTCCAGCCAATGCCGTCGTGCCGATCGCGAAAGCCACCATCTTGGCGGCGTTGCGAACCAGCATGCCAAACAAGCGGCGCATTTTCAGTTTATGACAGGAAAGGAATTTCACGGCACAATTCTCCTTGCGCCGCGTAATTTATCATATCTGCCGCCTGTGATTCAATATGAAGTTTTGACACGACTTTCACTTTTTGACACAAGTGTTTTGGTGTACGCTTGTCG
>CACYCL010000092.1 GCA_902772905.1 uncultured bacterium
CAGCGTGACGTAGTTCCCTGCGGACGCCGCGTTGGGCGTGAAGACCGCTTCGCCGCAGATGTCGGCGGTCTGCGTGGCGGGGTCGTATGCGACGCCCTCCGACCACGAACCAGTCTGGCCAGTCGTCGCCGCCCGCTCGTCAACCCAGTTCGTCCCTATCGTGCGGTTGGGCGTACCTGTCCCACCCGCCGCGAAAGCACCACCCGCCGCGAACGCAAAAACGACTGCCGCGAGGGGTGCTGCTAAAACGCGCTGTAAGGCGGCGTAGAGGCCGCATACGCTGCTTTCAGCCGAAATTGGGGGGGGGGGGCAAAAATTCCGTGCAAAGGCTCACAGCGCGTCCTACGCGCATTCTGTGCAATGCTATGGAATGTGTCGTTCACGGCACGAATTATACCATAACCTGCCAATCCACCGCAAGTTGGCAACGGAACTGTTCAAAGCGTTCGACTGCAGACGTCACCGACAATGTCCATCGCCTTCAAGTGATTCGCCTCGTTCTGCGGCAGCATGGCCCCGACCCACGCGGCCATCATAAACCCCTTCAGCCTTTCCGGCGAAGCATGCTCATGCTCGCGCCCGAACGGCTGAAACGCCACTCAGATGAAACCTCGTCCTGCCGTGCTCACTTTGCTTTCTCCGGCGTATCCTACCGTTTCCATTCCTTGCGGAAAAAGATATTGTGTGAAATGTCGCGAATCTCTCCGTCCTTCAGCTCAGCGTACCTGAGCAACGCCTGCGGCGGCGACGGCTCCGGCGCCTGCCTCTGACTCGGCCTCATCCAGTTTATCGTGAGCGCGTAGACGAAACGCTGTGCGCCGTCCCTGCCGCCGCCAACGAGATCGAATCCGTGCCGCCAGCCGAACACGTGTGATGAGAGGACCTTGAAGTTGCGGTCCATGACGAAGAAGCACGGGTAGTCCTCGTCCGGCGTGTACACGTTCATGTAGAGGAGATTGCCGTCTGTAGCGAGGTTCTGCACGCCCGCGCACACATCGTAGCCGTGATCCACTACGAACGGCTCGCACAGCGGCTCCAGCGTCTCCGCGTCGAACTTGCCGAACCAGTTGCCGCGCAGCGGGTTTGCGCTGATGCCGGGATCACGGACTGGGCCGAGTCCGACTATCAAGACGCCGTCCATGCACGTTATGCCGTCGGCGGGCTTCTCGAACTCGCCCATCTTCAGTAGGTTCAGATTCTCCGCGTCGAAGACGTATATCCGACCCCGCTTCGGAACGTCTTCTGGAACGCACATCGCGGTGTACAGCCTGTCCTTCCAAAGGCAGATGTCGCCCTGGTGCGCCGGCGCATCGACATAGGCGAGAAGCCGTCCGTACCAGTCGAACTTGTATATCCCCTTGTGGAGCGTCATGTAGACGGCGTTCGACGCCACGCACATCCCCTGCGTGTGGCCGTGCAGGAACCGAAGAGCGCCGGAGCGCGTCAGGAACGGGTCCCAGTTCGGCGGAACCGGCTGCGCGGCTTTCGCGCAGAGCGCCGCAAAGCAGCCAACTGCCGCCAACGCGATCATCGCCGCATAGCCATGTCTCTTCATTTTATCCATGTCATCACTTCCATTGTTGCAGTGCATATCGTGGGCCGAATCGTTCGCGCGATCTGCGCGCGCACAAGATTCTTCGCTTCGTGAAGCCGTCGTTTTACCGTTCCCTCCGGCAGCGACAGGATGCGGGCAATCTCCGGCACCGTCAAATCCTCGTAGTATCTGAATACGAGAAGTGCACGATAGGATGTCGCAAGTTCACGGACGGCCTTCCGCACGATGGCAGCCTCGTCTTCAGCCGAAAGCACCTCGCCCACGTTGGGGCGTTCGTCCTCGCGGTCGGGAAGCTCAAACCGAAACACAAGTGAGTTGGCCGCCTTGCGCCGGGCGTCAGCACGGATTATATTGACCAGAATCTCGTAGAGCCATGTGAACAAAGACGATTTCCGCGCAAAAAGATGGATTCGATCCACTGCCCGTTCCAGCGTCCTGAACGTGTAGTCCTCTGCATCGGCGGCATTGCCGCAAAGACGCAGTGCCGTCTCGTGCAGGCGTGCCCCGTATTCCTCCACCAGGCGGCGTGTTCCTGTCGCCCTGTCGGACAATATCTCGTCAATCAACTCCATTTTTTGACTTAGACGATGGCAAGGAGTAAATCGTTCGCATGATTTTACATTCAATAGCACCGCAAGGGTCAAAAACTGGGGATATTCCAGCGTCAGTTCTCGCGCCATTCGGTATAGCGCACTTTCTTGTCCTTTACGTGGCACGTGCATGTCGCCTCATGACGCATGCCCATTGACTCCGCCGTTATTCTCATCTTGAACTCGCTTGTGTCCGAGGCCTGCCATTCTATGTATTCCTTCGCCTCGTCTCCGAGCTTTGCATTAGTGTCGGCAATGTCCTCAACGCGCTTACAGAGATCCTGCCAGTCTTTGTACGGCCACCAGTCACGCGTCGCGTCGACGTCCACGTCCTCCGGCACCGACTTCAACCCGTCCAGCACCGCCTGCGCAAGAAGAAGGTTGTCCTCCTGGTCGTCAATGTCCTCCGGGAATATGCCGGGTATTGTCATAAGCTGGTCGATCGTTGTCTTTGGCGTGATGGTAATCTTTGAGCTGCCACGTGTGCCGAGAAGACCCACTATTCCCTTCAGACGAGGGTTCTCCTCCGACTCTTCCTCGTCTGGATGCAGCAGCCCACCAGTGAGCACGGCCGGGAAGTCGCGGAAGCCCCGTATGTAGCCAAGCTCCTTGATGTCGGGGATAGAGCCGTTTCGCGGCATGCGCCGATCCTCCTTTGCGACATCACGCGACTTCCCTCGGTAGCTCTTTTCTTGCTCCTCGTAGTATTCCTTGTACCATGGTGTCTCTGCTCCGTCGTCCTCTTCGGGCTCGTTCTCGTCCAGCGGTCCCCTTGATACGTTGTCGTCGTCGTCGCGCCAGTCGTTCCAACACGCTATGAGGTGGTTCATGAGGTTATGCCTCTTTGTGCTGCGCCCATCGGCGTCCGTAACTTCCACTTCAAGGTCTTCCGGTATCCCAGCGTTCCGCAGTATCATCTGCCACCTGAGCTTGTACTGCTGGTCGCCGCCGCTGAAAAGCTCGTTGACGTTGATTCCGCCTTCGCCAGAGCTTGCAAGCTCAATCTCAACGGTGACCGTGCCGGAATCCTCGTCGTCCTCGTCCATCAATATCGGCCCTATCGTGCAGCTGGTGTCGAACTTCAGCGCACGCTTCTCGCGATAGAAGCGGTCATCCTCGTCAAGCTTCTTCTCGTCCTCGTCCTCGCTCCATTCCTTCGCCTCGGAGTAGCCCAACATGACGATCTCGCCCAGCACTCGCCCAGGTTCAATCAGCCTCTTGACGCGGTTGCGCTCGCGGACATACACGTTTATGCCAGCCTGCTGACGCGCTTCGAACGCAAACGAGACGACCATCACCGAGAGCACGGCGAGTATCCATATTGCCATCACGAGGGCGCTTCCACGCCTTGTCTGCGAAAACACAGTCGTCATGCAGCGTATTATACCAAATTATCCTTCAATGGGTATTGAGCAGCATTTTCGCGCGGTTGTTGCCGAGGCGGGCGGCACGGTACAGCCACGTTTCTGCTCGTTCCACGTCCTGCTCGACGCCACGTCCGTCAAGGTAACACTCCGCCACAAGCGTCTGAGCCGGCGCCGAGCCGCGCTGTGCCGCCTCAAGCGCCCAGTTGAAGCCCTTCGCCTCGTCACGTTCTACGCCAATTCCGTGCAAATGGCAAAAGGCGAGGTTGTTCATCGCGGAAAGATCACCCTGTTCAGCTGCAAGCGTGTACCATTTCACGGCTTCGTCTACGTTCTTCCTGCATCCCCACCCGCGGAACGCGCAAAGACCGAGCGACGCCTGCGCCGGCGCGTAGCCGCCATTGGCAGCAAGAGTGTACCACCTCACCGCCTCGACGCGGTTTGTGGCGACTCCACGTCCATAGAAATACGCCTCTGCAACGCATGTCTGCGCCTCCGCGCTGCCGCGTTCCGCAACGGGGAGTATGCGGGCGAGGTATGCTGCGTCCTGCTCATTCGGACGCTTCAGAACAGGTTCTACATGCGGACGTTGCCCATTCACGAACTTGTCGGCCGCCGCCACAAGCTTCGGCTTGAAGGTCGGGTACAAAGATATGGCAAAGCCCAGAAGCGACAGCAAGGCAACGACGGCCAACTTAGGTACGTTTCTGTGGCGTATTGCAGCTGCAAAATCGTTCGCAGATGCATACCTGTCTTCGGGCAGCTCACGCGTGGCACGGCGTATTATCGGCTTTACGCATCGCGGCGGATGACCCTCGTAAAGCGCGCGCAGTATTTTGCCCATTGCGAATATATCGCTCTGAACAGATGACTCGCCCTTGAGCAGCTGCTCTGGCGCCGCGTAGTCAAGAGTGCCAACACCTACGGGCTTTCCGTCGATTATCGATATATCGCGCCCATGCCGAACAACGTGGCTGTCCGAAGCGGAACCATGGCGCTTGATGAGACCGAGATCTATCAAGACCGGTTCGCCGTTCAGACGCACAAGCAAGTTGCCAGGCTTCAGGTCCCTATGCACGAAACCGGCCTCGTGCAGCATCTGAACGGCCTTCGCCACCCTGTTCATGAACTTCGGCACTTCGCGCCTGGGCATAGGGTCTGGAAGCGGCTGAAGATACTCCATGACATAATACTGGCTACCGTTCCAATGGCCCGCGCCCATGAACCTCGGCAATGCCCTGAGAGTGAGAAAACGTATGGCGTTCGCCTCTGTCTCGAACCGAGCCTTGAGCCCACGCGAGCCGTCCACAAGCAGCTTTAGAGCGCCCTCGCGGCCGAAGCGCACGTTTATCACGCGATAGACCTCCGCCGAAAGCCCCGAGCCAAGGAACGCCACGACACGCCAGTCGTCCACGACCGAGCCGATTCTCAGAAGCCCCCTGCCGCCGGCATCAAACGAATGCGACGTCAGCCAGCTTTCTATGGAGCCATCTCCGTCAGCCGCGCTCGTACCTGATGTCGGCCTTTTCACGGAGCTCGGCGATGAATGCGTCCATGGCTCGGCCGCGCGCTGCGTGGCGAAGAAGATCCTTTATCTTGTCGTGCACGTCAACAAGCGTGCGCTGGCCGCCTTCAGACCACGCGGCCTTGTTCGCCTCCCAGTGCGCCACCACCTCGCTCTCGGTCGGCTCAGGCACACCGGCGCATGCCTGCGCCACAAGCTTGTTGACTTTCGCGCCTCTTTCTAGTTCGCGGCGAAAATTTTCCTCCGCAAGCCCCTGCGCAGCAAGCGCACTGCGATAATTCTCCTCGCCGCCTACCTGCGCGACGACCTTGGCGACTTCCGCATCGACATCGGCAGCAGTCACCGGGACATCCAGTTGCAGCGCCCTGTCAATGAGCAGCCGCGCGCCTATGGCCTGCTCCAGCGCCTTGTCCTCTAGCTGCGGACGACTTTTCTCTATCTCGTCCTTCGAGAAGCCGTGGCTTTCGTAGAACCGAACGAGACGGTCAAGCTCGAACTGCACTGAGCCGTTTGTTATCTCCGCCCCATTGACAAATGCCTTCTTCATGACAGCAAAGCCTTTCCGAGCATTCCATCAGAACAACTCGCGAACAGCGTCGTCGATTTCGCCGACGTTGACTACCTTCGTCTGGGCAATTGGCAGGCGCTCCAGTTCGGCAAAAGACGGAGGCGGATCAGTCAGCACATCCTCGCCAAACGCCCTCATGCACGTCTCGGGGAATTTGTACGGCGTTGCGGTCGCCGTAACGACACACGGAACTCCGTCCTTTGGCAGCCCAAGCTTGTGCGCAACAGCAGTGGCGACGGCTGTGTGCGGGTCGATGAGGTATCCTGCAGACTCCCTCATCCGGCGCATCTCGGCCTCGGTCTCGTCCGGAGTAGCAACGCCTCCGTCGTATGCAGCCAAAAGCCGATCCTTGGCAGAGTCGCTAAGCTCGTAGCGCCCTTTCTCGTCGAGGTCACGCATGAGACGTGCCGTCTCGGCGCAGGCCACCGCAACGTCGCCGTCAAAATTAAGCAGCCACAAAAGCCGTTCCACGTTGGAACTGCGGCGGATGTCCATGGACGGCGAGTTCGTTACTGTGAACTTTGGCCCCGGATCGTATACGCCCGTCTTCACAAATCTAGCAAGAACGTCATTCACATTGGATGCGACAACGAGCCTGCGAATTGGTGTGCCGAGCAGCTTCGCGTAGTGCGCGGCGAGTATGTTGCCGAAGTTGCCGCTTGGCACTACAACGTCGAACTCCGATGCGCCCTTCCCAGCCAGCTTCGCCCCAGCCAGCACGTAGTATGCAATCTGAGGAACGAGACGGCCAGTGTTGATTGAATTAGCAGAAGAAAGAGTAATGCCGTGCGCCGCAGCCTCGGCGTTGATGGCGGCATCGGCGAAAATGCGCTTGACCGCAGCCTGCGCATCGTCGAAGTTGCCACGAATCCCAACGGCGTGTACGTTTGCGTCGGCTGGCGTAGTCATCTGAAGACGCTGTATGCGCGACGTTCCCTCCGCCGGATAGAACACAACGATCTCCGTACCGTCCACTCCGGCAAAACCCTGCATCGCAGAAGACCCGGTGTCGCCGCTCGTGGCCGTTAGGATCAGGACCCGGCGTCCGCCAGCCGAGTGGCGCATGAACACAGGCAGCATTGAAAGAGCAACGTCCTTGAACGCTCCCGTCCTACCGTGGAAAAGCTCAAGTATTTCCAACCCGTCATGCTCGACAAGCGGAACCGGATCTTCCGCAGGGAAGCGCAACACGAGCCTTTCTATTGCCTCGGAACGAACCGATTCGGGCATATCGTCAAACAGCGCGCCAAGCACAAGCGCCTCCGCCTTGCGCAGCGAATCCGCATTCACAATGCCATCAACGGAGCCAATGCCCACGGGGAGATAGAGGCCGCCGTCTGGCGCAAGCCCCCTAAAGACCGTTTCTGCGCTTGTGGCCGAAAGACCCCTGCGCGTCGAGACGTATGTCACTTCGCCGCCTCCTCCAACTCATGCTCCGCCAATATGGTGTAGCCTGCCGCGACAAGCGCACCCTGGGCCTTCTCAGCATCGTCAAACCTGAAAACAAGAACGGCCTTCTCGCCCCTGTGAAACGCGAACGCATAGCTGTATTCGACATTCACGCCAGCCGCGTCCAGCGTGGACATCACCTCCGCCATGCCACCTGGGCGATCAGGCACGCAGACGGCGACAACCTCTCGGATGCTCACTGGAAATCCCTTTGCGGCAAGAACGACGCGCGCGCGGTCGTTGTCGTCTACGATAAGACGCACTATGCCGAAGTCGCTGGTGTCGGCCAACGACAAGGTTGTTATGTTTATGCCAGCGTCCGAAAGAGCGCGACATATCGCACTCAGGTGACCAGGCTTGTTCTCTATGTATATGCTGATTTGACGGATGTTCATGGCTTTCCCATTGTGAATGTCCCCACTGGCGCGTATTATACCACAAACGGCGGACTGTTGCGCCAGCTCTTCATGGCTTTCGATACAGCCTACAGTGACACAGCCCGCGGAAAGACGGATCGGCCAGCTGCGCCTTGAACTCGTCGCAGGGACAGAAGAACTCAGGCAGCTTTGGCAGACGGCACGGACAGAACCCGTTCTTGCGCACAAGACCTGCACGAACCACCTCGACAAGCTTCACGTCGTCATTAAGCACCACGCCGTTCTCCGCAAAAAGCCTCCGTATCTCTGTGGACGACTCCTTGGTGCGCGGATAAGCCTTGAATGTGCAAAGACGGCGAAGCTCGTCTATGTCCTTCCATTCGTCAAGGCGGTCAAGAGAGTCTTTCCCGACAATGAAGAAGAATTCGTTGCCTAGCGGATCTGGCGGCGTTTCAGCGACAATTGCGCGCACAGTGTCTATCGCATACGAAACACCGCCACGTTCTATCTCGCGCATGTCCACAACCGCGTTGGGCACGTCGGCAAACGCGGCCTTGACCAATTCAAGCCTCTGCCACAGTCCGCTTCCTGGCGCTGCATCCGTCTTGAACGGAGACATTGCAGCCGGAACGACTACCAACTTATCAAGCCCCAGATCCGCAATGGCCGTTCTCGCAATGTTGACGTGTCCAAAGTGGATAGGATCGAAACTGCCGCCGTAGATTCCTATTTTCATGTCGCGCACCTCCCATGTTAACGCGCGATCGACACGTTTGCCTGCGATCGCACGTCTCCTTTCTGCGCGATATTATACCACATATTTGGTCATGTCGTTGCCTATATATAGGGCGAGTGCGCGCCTATCTATTGGGGAAGGCCCTGCCTATAGATAGGGAAAGGTCTTGCCTATAGATAGGGAAACACTCCGCCTATATATAGGGAAGCACTCTGCCTATATATAGGCAACCACTCCGCCTATATATAGGCAGAGCGTTGGCCTAGGAAGCCCCCTGCACAGTGGCATATTCCCCAATAAACCAGCCATGACACAGCACCTTTCGTGCCGCAGTCATGGGTATACGACAGTGGCAGAGCCGAGTCCAGGAACGGCACCTGTCTTGGTAACAGCCACATGAGCCTCGCGCACGGGAAGCACATCGTATACAACCTTCGCGGCACGCTCAATCATGCGGCACTTCGCAGCAACAAGCGACTCACGTATACGGCACGAAAGCTCAGCATAGTCAATGGTATCGGAAATGTCATCGGTCTCGGCCGCCCTTCCAGGCAATTCAAGCTCAACATCCACGATAATCCGCTGAAGCCTTTCGCGTTCATCGGGACGTTCTCCGATGACGCAATCAACCTCTATCCTGTTGAGCTTTAGCTTCATCCGACAATACCCCATTCTCTCAGAGACTCAACAGGCAAGCCCATTATGTTTTCGTAGCTGCCAGTCCAGCTCTCCACTATGAGATCGCCTGATTCGTCTATGTCATAAGCCCCTGCCCTGTCAGTCGGTTTTACGCGAGCAACATAGTCTTCAATCAGCACTTTGTCCAATCTGCGAAACTTAACGTCGCTTCTGACAATCCTTACATCGCCGTCGTAGGCAACTCCTGTGAACACAGAATGCACATTGCCGCTGAGCTCTCGCAGGAACGTCCGCGCCTCGTTCAAGTCGCGTGGCTTCCCGTAGATGCGTCCGTTGAACCATACAATCGTGTCAGCGGAAAGCACGTGTCCCATGCCGCCGCCAAGCGCCACAGCACCCTTCGCAAGCGCATTGGCGCGCACCGTGCCCTCCGGATCGTCTGGTCGGCTCACTTCCGGCACATCGCTCTTCTCTACAACGAAGTCAACCCCAAGCCCACGCAGTATCTTTGCACGTCTTGGGCTTCCACTGGCAAGCGTAAGGAACTTAACAGGCCCATGGCGCAGAACCGACAGCGCACCGCCAGCCGTGACGCTGACAACAGTTGAGGCCTCACCACCAGGCGACACGCCACCATCAACAACAATGTCGGCGGAGAGACCTACATCGGCAAGCGCCGCCAACGCGTCTGTCGCTGGCCGCATCCCCGACATGTTCGCGCTGGTCACGCGAAGCGCGCCACCACAACGAGCAATCAGCTCACGCGTCCATTCATGATTGGGCACACGAACGCCCTCGTCGTTCGCTACGACCGTGAGCGCTCCTGGCCAGTAACGTGAACCAAACGAAGCTGCGCCAGTGCCAATGAAGCGTTCCGCGCCATCCCTACCAGACGCGAGTAGCGCAATAGGCTTGCGGGCACTGCGCGTTTTAATGGAGTAAAGCCGTGCCACTGCCGCCGGAAAGTCCGGGTGCGCAGCAAGCCCATACACGGTGTCGGTCGGTATGACCGCAACGCCACCGCCCAAAAGCACCTCAACTGCGGCCTCGAGTCCAGCCGAATCTGCCTGAACAGTTCTCATCGTTCACGACAGCTCGTCAAGTTTGCGCGTCTCGCCGAATACAATCAGCCTGTCACCAGGCTCGATTACGTCTGACGCTTGTGGAATGATTATCTTGCGAGGCGATTTCGGGTCAGATGAAGAACGACGTATGCAAAGCACAGTCACTCCCTTCTTCTTGCGCAGATCGGCCTCTGCAAGAGTGCGTCCGCGCACCCCGTCAGGAACGTCTATCTCCGCAATTGAGTAGCCTTCCGACACCTCAAGAAAGTCAATTACGTCATGGTTGGCAATCGCTCGTGCGAGTCTGTGCGCGGAATCGCGGTCTGGGTAAACGACAGAGTCCGCCCCGATGCGCCGAAGAATCTTGCCGTGCAGTTCGCTCGTTGCCTTCGACACGACATTTGGCACTCCAAGCTCTTTGCAGTTGGCCGTAGCCATCATCGACGCCTCCATGTTGGAGCCGATTGCGACAACGACAACGTCACACTCTCCGAAACCTGCCTCTTCCAAAACATGCGGCTGCGTCGCATCGCCCTGAAGCGCCGTTGCGAACTCATTCGCCATCTGCATCGCAGGACGATTCCTGTCGATGAGCAAAACCTCAGCACCCGCATTCGAAAGCGACTCAGCGAGCGACATTCCAAACCTGCCTGCTCCTATTATTCCTATGCGCTTCATTTGCTACCTCACTTCCTGTCGTATACCTTCATCTCCTCCTGGATACGCCGCTTCGTCGCCTCGTCCGGAGCTACAACTATTCCGCGTAGGCGATATGGCGCCCAGCCGTTGGTCCAGCTTGCATCCCGAAATGGCTCGTCGAACGCCGTCTGGTCCGGCAACACGTCGTCGGTTGTGCCGGCGCGCCCGTCTGGACCTTTCGAGTAGAGGATTGGATGCCCACCCTCTGGCCGCGTCTCGTAGACGTATTCGTTGCCCCAGGGGTCGTTTACTATGTGATTGACGTACGGGCCATCCCAACCCTTCTTCGGATATGACTTCAGCGCAAGCACGGCAAGCCCTTCATCGGTAGATGGATATTCACCTACGTGAAACTTGTAGCGACCAAGCGCCACCGACAGCGCGGTCATAGACTTATGCGCCTGCAGCGGCTTTCTCTCTATGCGCACCTTGCCAAGACCCACGCCGCCTCTCAGCGCCGAGACAACCATCGATCCGACGACAACGAGCAACAGCACAACCAGTCCGTAGAAGAGCGGGCCTCTGCGAAACGCTGGCGCTCCAGAAGCCGCGATCTCGGCCTTCTTCATTTCGTATTCGCGCGCGATGGCCTTGACTGCGGCCTTGGAGGATTTCCTGTGCAGCGGTCCCTTCTCCTTGTCTGAGACCACCCTCGGCCTTTTCGCGGGAAACTTCTTCCTAAGCTCGTTTGCATCCACCACGTCAGTTGATCCTTTCCATGATAAGCGACTCCGTATCTGGGCGTTCGGACGTTATGGCGAATGCGGCCAGTAGTTGCGCCGCACAGGACTCCAGACCGTCAGGATCGGCGGATCGCTCCAGAGTCGCCAGCTGCTGCCCGGTCGTAATCCTGTCGCCAACGCCTACGGTGAGTGTCACGCCGGCAAGAGGATCGATCCTGTCGCCGGCTTTCTCGCGCCCAGCTCCCAACAAAAGTGCCGTCCTGGCAACCTTTTCTGCGTCTATCGCGCCTATGTATCCAGAGCGCATGGCCTGTATGGCGAACTTGAAAGTAGGCTTGCGCCTCAAGGCGGCGAAACGGCCCAGATCTCCGCCATGCGCTTCCACCATCGCCCGGAACTTTGCAAGCGCAGATCCGTCGGCAAGCTTCTCGTTGCATTCATTTCGCGCCTCATCAAGGCCAATGCCCCTGGCAAGCGAAACCATAAGCGCCGCAAGTTCTACGCTGACTTCAAGAGACGCACTCCGCAGCTCAGCGCCCTCGCTTCTGCATTCCAGCATCTCAATCGCCTCTGCAACTTCGTTGGCGTTTCCGATGCAACGGCCAAGAGGCGCATCCATGCGCGTGACAAGCGCGGCGGCTCTGCGTCCGGCTGCCTTTGCGCCGGCAACCAGCGAATTTGCCAAGGCTTTCGCTTCGTCTGGCGTCTTCATAAACGCTCCCTTGCCGCACTTGACGTCGAACACAAGCGTACCAGCACCTTCCGCAAGCTTTTTGGATAGTATGGAAGCCGTGATAAGAGGAATGGACGCGACGGTGCCAGTAACATCGCGCAGGGCATAGAGCTTCTTGTCCGCAGGGCAAATCTCATCGGTCTGTACTGCCATTGACACACCAACGTTCGTGACAACGCGCCGAAAATCGTCAATGGCGAGAGAACAGCTATAGCCTGGGATCGTTTCCAGCTTGTCGGCTGTGCCGCCTGTCAAGCCCAGACCGCGTCCCGTCAAAGACGGAACCGCCACGCCGCATGCCGCCGCAAGCGGCTGTATGACCAGAGAAAGCTTGTCGCCCACTCCGCCGGTCGAATGCTTGTCAGCCGTCGGAACAGGCAAATCGTCCCACGAAAGGTACGCGCCCGAACGCATCATAGCATCCGTCAAGTCGGCAGTCTCGCGCTCGGTCATGCCTTTGCAGCATATAGCCATGGCCAGAGCCGACATTTGATAATCAGGTATCTCGCCATGCGTGAACCCAGAGATGAAATCACGTATTTCCGCGCTGCCCAGGGCGCGTCCCTCTCGCTTTTTGTCTAAAACTATCTTCGCGACCATTTGTTCTGCCATCCCTCAATTCCGCTCAGTCGGCGGATGACTTGCCGAGAACCTCCGCCCTATGAAGCACTTGTTCTGCCATATCGGTTTTGCCTAGTTTCTTGAGGCACATGCCGAAGTTGTGCACAGCTGCCGCGTTCTTCGGCTGGATGAGGATTATCGTCTCGAAGCATTTCATCGCCTGAAGCAGCTTGCCAACGGCAAGAAAGCCGCGTGCATTCTTGTCAAGACGTTCCAATCTCTCAAGGAGCATAGGATCGTTCGGGTTCCTCAACGCACACCTCGCCCATATCTCGCACGCCTTCTTCTCACCATTCAGGTCCTTTGCCTCGCGTGCGGCCATGTTGCCCTTCAGCAGCTCCCGCCGCACGATTTGCATCGAACGAATCTCGCCCATTGCTCGTCCGCGTATGTCGCCGTCGATTCCTGTAGCATCAAGCCATTCCGGTTCCGATATTTCCTTTGGAACGAACCACTCCGGCAGAAGCTCGCCCTTCAAGTCCGACGAAAATGCCGGCATGACATTCTCAACAGTGCCAACATAGCTCGCGAAGAGGTCTGTCAGTGAGTATCTTGCGGACTCCATTTCGGCGAAGGCGTCCATTGCTTTCGAAAGCGACACCGCATTTGTGGCGAGGTGGCCGACGATGAACCAGCGGTCGGCGCCGGGCATCCAGATGTGCCGTGAATGGCCTGGCAGATTTTCAAGCGCACGTCGAAAATCCGCTGCGGTCTTGCCCCTTGCGTCAAACACACGTCCAACGACATTGCTGGGCGACGTGCCAACCGTCTCAAGCTTTGCTATCAGACGCAAAGCGTCCGTCACGCATTGGGCAACTGGAACGGACTCCATCGCCTCTGCAGGCCGCCGTCGCCGCCAGTCAACGAACACTGCGACGGCAAGACCCGCGAAGATTACGGCAACGACGGCGATTCTGCGTCCACGGCTCATGCAAGCATCTCCCTTATCGCGGCAACGCATCTTGTCACAACTCCACGACGCATTTCGACTGCCATGCGCGCGCGCTCACCAAGCCCGTCATCATCGTTGATGCAAGCCACCATGCGCCGTTCAAGCTCCACTGCATCAGCGACCTGCACGATTGCGTTCGACGCGAGAAGATCGCTCATGACAGGACGGAAATTCTCCGTGTACGGGCCAACAAAAGTCGGCTTGCCGCAGAGACATGGCTCAATCATATTCTGCGACCCGTGTGCGCAGAGCGACTTGCCGACGAACACTACGTCCGCAATGCCGTATAGCCCCATCAGCTCACCTGTCGTGTCGGCGAGGTATACCGAGCGAGAACTGCCAGGCTGCGCAACGGCGTTGCTGACGGTTTGCCTGGAGCGGCGAATGCATCCGAAGCCTGCAGCCCTGATGTTCTCCTCGACGGCATCGGCCTTCTCGAAATGGCGCGGCGCAATGACAAGCTTTAGTGGATCATCGGAAGAAGCGACATGCAGTCTAGAGTAAATGCCCAGCAATACTTCGTCCTCTCCAGGCCATGTTGAGCCGCCGAGAAGGATTCGCCCAGGCCCGATCCACCGGCGCAGTTCGTCCTCTTTCGCCACGTTGCGTCTCGCGACGTCAAACTTGAATGAGCCAGTCACGTCGACAACAGCCCCTGGCGCACCCGCCGCGACAAGTCTGGACTTGTCAAGGTCGCTCTGCGCGAAAACGCGGGAGAATGAACGGAACACGTCCGAAAAAAACATCCGTCCCAGTCTGTATCGCGGCGCACTTCGGTCGCTGACGCGCGCGTTGACGAGGAAAAGCTGAGCGCCAAGCCGCTTCGCTGTGCGTATGAAGTTTGGCCATATCTCGCTCTCTGTCAGAACGACCGCGCGTGGGCGAACTGTCTTCAGCGCACTTTTGACGAAGTTCGGGAAATCGAGCGGATTGTAAATAAGAACATCCTGCGAGCATATTTCGCGCTCGGCCATCTTCCATCCCGTCGACGAAGTGGTGGAAAAGCAAAATCTGACGTCTGGCTCGACTCTGCGCCATTCCCGCATCAACTGCCCCGCCACCTGCACCTCGCCAACGGACACTGCGTGTATCCACACAAAAGGCACGCCTGGTCGCGCCAACGCCGCTCGCACCTCGTCTGTGTACAGAGCAAAACGATCCCCCATCCTAGCCGCGTATCCGCCGCGCCGCAACATGCGCAAGACGAACCCCGGCAGCAAGAAAGGATATACTGCCGCAAACAGAATGTTGTATACCGCCCACTTCATTTCCGCATATTATATCAAAATGCAGCGCTCCATCCCGTCACATGTCCACATCTTCAGGCATGTGCTGACAAGAGCAACCCGCATCGCATGTGACAATCTCGCCGGTCATGTTGCCGCTCTCCGACGACGCAAGGAACGCGACAACATTCGCGATATCCGACCCTTTGGCCTCCTGACGGAGCGGGCAGTTCAGGCGACGTCTTGCCGCAGCCTCCTGCGGAAGCGAGTTCCACCGCTCAGTGTAGATGTATCCCGGCGCGCAGGCATTGACGCGTATGCCCAGCGGCCCTAGGTCGAGAGCAAGCGTACGTACCATTGAGTTGATAGCCCCCTTCGACGCGCAGTATGCAGTACGGTTGCGTATGGCGCGCTGAGCGGTATTTGAGGACAGAAACACCGCAACGCCACGATAAGGGCCACCCACTTCATACGGCCGCTTCATGAAGAAGCGGTTGCACACCGCCTGCGTCACCTGAAACCCACCCTTAACATTGGTGTTCATCACCTTGATGATGGCCTCCGGATCCATGTCAAGCGGGCCTCCGAGACAAATTCCCTGATCTGCGGCATTGTTGACGAGAATATCAAGGCCGCAGCCAACGCGCTCTATGTGATCCATAAGGGCAGAGACCTGAGCCCTGTCGCCGACATCGCATGGCATTGCATCGACTTCCACGCCCATATCGCCAAGAGTTGCCACGCCTCGCATAGTCGATTCTTCGCTTGAACCACACATGAACACTCGCGCACCCTCGTCTGCGAACTTCTTGACTATCCACAAACCAGTGTTGCGGTTTCCTCCTGTCACCAGAACGGACTTCCCCTCAAATCGTTTTTCCATAGGGCACTTGTTCCATGATCAGTATCCAAGATCCTCGTCAACAAGCACAACGAGCGTTGATGTGTGCGTAGGGCACCTGTCGAACACTGCAGTTACCTTGCAGATTCGATCAGGCGAGTCGCAGTCGGCGCATGTTCCCAACGATGCACACGGCGTAGTCTTTGACAATCTGCGGCAGTTCGGCGGACATGCGCATTTCTTCGCCCTGATGATCGCCTCGACGACTCCACCGGCGACTAGCTTGTTGCGTCCAACAACGTACACCACTCTCTTCGGGCCGTATATCGACGCTGCGACGCGGTTGCCCGTGCCGTCTATGTTCACTATGACACCATCTTCGGTAAGAGCGTTCGCAGAAAGGAGAAATAGATCCATCTGCGTCTGGTGGTCGCGAATCTCCTTGCCGCTCGACTCCAACGCAGTGCGCGCGCCTATCTCCTTTATCGTCTCGCTTCCACCCCATCCTACCGAATACGCACCTTCGGCCTCCTTCAAGACTACGGCCTTTGCCTCTTCTCGTGTCGCAACTGCAACGGCCTCATACCCCCTTCGCTTAAGGGCCTCAACTGTTTTCTCGAACATTGCGAATTTCCTTTCTGCTGAAACGGGGAAATTATACCAAAATTCGCCGCAGTCTGCTTGCGATGCGATCAATGAGACGCAAGTTCTCCAGCGATTTTCTTGTGCTTCAACTTGCTCAGTCATGACGCCATATTTTTGGTATAATGTCCGCAAGTGATTGATAAGTTGCAGGGGTGAGGACAATATCGCATGAAACTCAAGAACGTGCTGCTGCTGACAACGCCGTCGTCGCCGGGCCGGTTCGCCGGCGTGGCGCGCTTCGCACGTGCCAACGCCTGGCATCTCACCGTTGCCGACCGTCTGACTCACGCTCTCGACGGATGGACCGGCGACGGCGCACTCGTTACCCTTCGTGATGACGAGACAATAATGCGCCATGTGCGCAGTCTGCGCAAGCACGGCATTCCAGTGGTGGACCTGACGCTGACGCGTCCTGACGTGCCGCTCCCGCGCGTTGCAGGAGACAACGCCGCAATCGGACGCGCCGCAGCCGCCCATTTTGCATCAAGGTACTTTCGCCACGCCGCCTGGTTCTCTACCGGATGGGGGCATCAACACGAGTTGAGGTTCAAGGCGTTCGCCGACGCCCTTGTAACCGCTCCTGAACGCTGGGCGTGGGAACTCACCACCCAAAAGGCCAAAGCGGACGACTGGCACTCGCTGTCGCGTTGGCTTGCACGCCGCCTTTCATCTGCGAAACGCCCGCTCGGAGTGTTCTGCTTTGACGATGCCGATGCGTCACGCGTCGAATCCGCCGCGCTCGCCGCCGGGCTTTCCATACCTGCCGACGTTGCCATACTTGGAGCAGGCGACGACGCTCCGCTCTGCCAAAGCCAGATGGTGCCGATATCGTCAGTTCGGCACGACCTCGAACGAAACGGCTACGCGGGCGCAGCTCTTCTCGCTCGGCTCATGTCCGGCGGCAAGCCCCCTTCCGAACCGATCCTGATCGCACCGCGCGGCATAGCGGAGCGAGCTTCGACCGATTCGCTCGGCATCGTAAGCGACCTAGTCAAGCGAGCGAGAGACGCGTATGCGTCAGACCTCGCGCATCCACCGTCAACCACGCAGCTCGCAGAGTCGCTTGGAGTATCACGCGCAACTCTCGACCGTGCGTTCGCCGCCGACATAGGCCTGCCTCCTGCAAAGCTACTCGTACGCCTGCGTATAGACGGCGCCAAAAGGATGATGATCGATGGCAAGCTCTCGCTAAGCGAAATATCCGCCGCGCTCGGCTTCTGCAATCCGGCGTACTTCAGCAACTCATTCCGCCGTGCAACGGGGCTTTCCCCACGCACATGGCAAAGAAACGCCAGTCAATCTCAGGGCGTCTAGCCACCCAGAAGAAAGCTCACCAGCTCATCCTGACAGGAAGCCCAGCCTCCTGCAAAGTGCGTTTGATGTCGGCAATCGAGTAGTCGCCGGTGTGCACCATGCCAGCGACAATTGCGGCGTCTGCATGAGATGCCTTGAACGCGTCTACAAGATGAACCGGAACGCCGGCGCCGCCGGACGCGACGACCGGCACACCCACGGCATCAGCGACGAGGCGCGTTATCGCAAGTTCAAAACCATTGCGCGTACCGTCCGCATCGACGGAGTTGACGACTATCTCGCCAGCTCCTAGTTCTGCCGCGCGCCTTGCCCACTCCACCGCGTCCATGCCTGTGAAGTCACGGCAACCGCGCGTCGTTATCTCGTACCCCGACGGCTTTCGCTCGCTTTTCACGGGGTCCATGCCAAGCACAACGCACTGTGCGCCGAACTCCCGTGCGCCTTCTACGATTATCTGCGGATTGCGCACTGCCAACGAGTTTACTGAAACCTTCTCAGCTCCGGCTAGTATCACGCGCTCCATGTCGGCGAGCGACGACACGCCGCCGCCGACCGCAAACGGAATTCGCACCGCCCTGGCAACCGCCTCCACCATCGCAATGTCTATGGGACGCCCTTCGGCAGATGCCGTTATATCATAGAACACAAGCTCGTCCGCCCCGCCTTCTGAATACCGAACGGCCATTTCGACAGGATCGCCAAGGTCGATGTTGTTCTTGAACTTCACGCCTTTCGTGACGCGTCCACCGCGCACGTCTAGGCATGGTATGACGCGCTTCGTCAACATGCAAGCCACTCCTTCAGCAGTTCAAGCCCGATACGACCGGACTTCTCGGGATGGAACTGACACGCCCAGAGACGCCCGCGCCTCGCCATTGCCGTGAACCGCACATTCGCGTATTCCGTAACTCCTGCCGTCTCCGGCACAATCTCAGCATAGTAGCTGTGCACAAAGTAGAACTCCGGCGCGGAGCCGTCGTGAAGGCCTTCGACCGTGTTCCAGCCCATCTCTGGAATCTTGAACCCTCCATATGACGGAAACCGCCTCACGCGCCCGCCAAACACGTCTAAGCACTCCACACCGCCGTCTTCTTCGCTATGCGAGAAGAGAATCTGCATCCCTAGGCAGATGCCAAGGAAAGGCTTGCCGGACAATGCCGCAGTCTGGACAGACTCAACAAGCCCCGCAGCTCTCAGGTTTGCCATGGCGCTTCCGGCAGCGCCTACGCCAGGAAACACGACGCGGTCTGCCGCTGCGACGACTGCAGGATCACGAGTCACCATCGTATCCTCGCCAAGCGCGGCAAAGGCGTTTCTAACGCTGGTCATGTTCCCGGCGCCATAGTCTACAAGAACCGTCACTTTGAACGCCCTCCCTTGTATTCGCTTGAGCCAGACCTGGCCAGGCGATAGCTCATCATGCGCGGAGAAAGCCCAAGCTCACGCGCCGCTTCGCTGTGGCTACCGCCGTGCCGCCTCAGCGAATCTTCAAGAATGCGACGTTCGAACGCGGCAATTTGCTCGTCAAGCGAAAGCGACGGCGTGGAGCCAAACGGATCCTCGGAGAACTCCTCCGACTGCATTGCCTCCGGCAGATTATAGCTGTGTATGCAGTTGTCCTTCGCGGTAAGCACCGCACGCTCCACACAGTTCTCAAGCTCGCGCACGTTGCCAGGCCACGCATACGCCTTCAGCGCATTAAGCGCCGGGATGGAGAACGAGTTTACGTCCTTTCCGTACTTTACACACATCTTCGAAAGAAGGCTCTGCGCCAGAAGTATGACGTCGTCGCCGCGATCGACGAGGCGCGGCAGTGCAATTGGGAACACGGACAGACGATAGTAGAGATCTTCGCGGAATAGCTTGCGAGCCATGAGGTCCTCAAGGTTGCGGCTTGTCGCCGCGATGAACCTTACGTCGCTCTTGATGATCTCGTTCGAGCCAACGCGGGAGAATGTGCGCTCCTGAAGGAATCTTAGCAGCTTCACCTGAACCGGGATGGAGAGGTCTCCGATTTCGTCAAGAAAGAGCGTTCCTCCATGCGCCGCCTCCGCCCGGCCGATGCGGCGCTCCCGCGCATCGGTGAACGCGCCCTTTTCATGTCCGAACAGCTCAGATTCCACAAGCGCCTCGGGGAGCGCCGCACAGTTCAGCACCACGAACGGCTTGTCCTTGCGCCGCGAGAGACCCTGTATGGCCTGTGCAACCAATTCCTTGCCAGTTCCGCTCTCACCGCGGATAAGCACCGTCGCCTCGCTCGGCGCAACCTGACGCACCTGCTCGTACACGAGACGCATGCCTGGGCAGTTACCGACAAGATGACCTGGATTTTCGTTTACCATGCCACGCAGAAGCTCGTTCTCACGCCGAAGCGTCTCCCGCTCCACGTCCTCCTCGCGGCAGACCGACGCCGCCTCTGCCACCAGGTTAGCTATAATCTCAAGAAGCTCTACGTCTCGCGCAAGGTCACCAGTGTCACCCATCATGTTTCGGTCTGCCGAAAGCGTGCCTATTATCTGACCTCGATGCAGAAGCGGAACGCAAACGAACGAAAGAGCCTCGTTCGCGCTGCGCGACCGCGTCCTGTTCAGAAATCGCCTATCTCTGCGGACATCGCACACGACTTCAGCTCGGCCTGTCTTCGCCACTAGCCCCGTTATACCCTCTCCGATGTGATAGCGGCCAAGCGCACGTTCCTCTGCGTTCAGCGCTCGGGTGGAAGCCACGATGCGAAGCTCATCGCCCTCGAGCAACGTGAAAGTACCGCGCAACATGCGCATGCTGCGTTCAAGGACAACAAGCACATCGGCGAGAAGCCGCCGCACATTGCGCTCACGCGCAACTATCGACGCAATCTCGCTTAAGACAGCAATCTCTACTGCCAGCCTCTCCTTTGTCACTTTCTCCTCCATTAAAGATGTATTATACCACAAATCAGCCTACCAGCCTACCCTTCATGCTCATGCTAGCAAAAACCATGCCAATGCAAGAACTCACATACTAAAGTCCTGTTGCGACGAAATTTGAAATACAATATTTGTAAACCATCTTGCAGATTGTTACACCAGACGTAACAGATGGCCGTCTCGCTAGCCATATTGGAGCTGTCGTCCGCTATTGGCACACTTTCTGCTAGCATCTTAATAAAGTTAGTGCCGTCGTGGCAGATGCCGCAGCGGCCAAGAACAGAGGAAAGCAACAATGAACAAATACATAGAGACGGTACTAGCGGACGTTCGCGCGAAGAACGCCGACCAGAAAGAGTTCCTGCAGGCGGTTGAGGAGGTTCTTACAACCCTCGCCCCTGTGATCGAGGCAAACAAGGCATACGAGGAGAACGCGATTCTCGAACGTCTTGTGCAGCCCGAGCGTACGATCATCTTTCGAGTGCCGTGGGTGGATGACAAGGGCAAGGTTCGCGTCAACCGCGGCTACCGCATCCAGTTCAACTCTGCGATTGGGCCATACAAGGGAGGTCTTCGCTTCGATCCGTCCGTCAACCTTTCGGTGCTGAAGTTCCTCGCCTTCGAGCAGATATTCAAGAACTCGCTCACCACCCTTCCGATGGGCGGCGGCAAGGGCGGCTCCGACTTCAACCCAAAGCAGAGTCCACACACACCCGGCAAGCGCTGCAGCGACGGCGAGGTCATGCGCTTCTGCCAGAGCTTCATGACTGCCCTCTACCATTATATCGGCGCCGATACCGACGTTCCCGCTGGCGACATGAACGTGGGCGGGCGCGAAATCGGCTACCTCTTCGGCCAGTACAAGCGCCTGGCGAATGAATGGACTGGCGTTCTGACCGGCAAGGGTCTTTCCTTCGGCGGCTCCCTGATTCGTCCAGAGGCAACTGGCTATGGCGACATCTACTTCGCGGAGAACATGCTTGCCAAGCGCGGCGAGACGATCGAAGGCAAGCGCTGCGTCGTCTCCGGCTCCGGCAACGTCGCATCGTTCGCGGCCGAAAAGCTGATTGCCCTCGGAGCGAAAGTGCTCACGCTCTCCGACCGCTCCGGCGCGATCTACGCCAAGGACGGCATCAGCGACAACATGCTCAAGGACATCATGCACCTCAAGACCGTGGAACGCGGCGAGTTCGCAGACTTCGCAAAGAAGACGAAGGGCGTCAAGTTCTTCAAGGGCGCGAACAGCTGGCAGCTTGCAGACAAGATAGACTGCGCCTTTCCCTGCGCCAGACAGAACGAACTCAACGGCGAGGATGCGGCTTACCTCCTCAAGCACGGGTGTACGCTCGTCGGAGAAGGTGCAAACATGCCTTCGACGCCTGAAGCGATCAACGCGTTCCTCAAGGCGAAGATCATGTTCTCGCCGGGCAAGGCGTCGAACGCCGGAGGCGTTGCGACATCCGGCCTTGAGATGTCGCAGAACTCCGAGCGCATAAGCTGGACGCGCGAGCAGGTGGACAACCGTCTGCGCGACATCATGAAGGCAATTCACGACAATGCGTGGGAAGCCGCCGAGAAATACGGCAAGAAAGGCAACTACGTTGTCGGCGCGAACATCGCCGGCTTCACGAAGGTCGCCGATGCCATGGTGGCGCAGGGCATCTGCTAAAGCTGCGCCGCCAAGTGCGGCTGAGTCACAAAGCGAGGCTCCGGAACAGCGTTCTGGAGCCTCGCTCGTTCTCTGCCTCTAGAGCAATGCGGCGCTAGCCCAGAACAACCTCCAGTCCGTCGCTGGCGGCGCGAAGCCCATCTGGAAGCTCTGCGTCAATCTTTTCCGATGGCCAGCCACGGTACTTTATCCCAAAATGCGTCAGGTACACGCTCTGGCATTCGGGCAACTTGAGACGCCCGGTTTTCTTGAGCATTGTAACTATGCGATGGACAACCTGTACGCTGGAGTGAACAAAGAGCCTGAAGTCATCGTCAAGGTCACCGTCCGTGGCCTCCATGATCAACGCCGTAATTGCCTTCGGCTCCGCCACATACGCCCTGTCGCTCGCATACCTTGTGTAGTTCGACATCCTAATATGAGAGTCTATGCCGATCATGCGCGCGGCGTCGCCCATTATGCCGCCTGTGTCTGTTGCGTAAAGAAGGCGCGTTGGCCCCTTCTCGACGAGATACAGCGATGCGCGTTCCAGAACGCCGTCTGTAATGCGACTTGTGCTGTGGTTGGCCGGCACGCCGGTAAAGCGAAGGCCGCATTCTTCCACAGGCGAACCAAACGGCAGCGCAAGCACCTTTGGCGCAGGAAGTCCAAGGCTCTCTGCGGCAGCGTCAACTGCACGACGGGCTGCCTCCGCCCATGTCTCCTGCACATACATTCGCTTCACTCCAGACCTCACGGCCGCCAATGGATTGTAGTGGTCGCCATGCGAATGCGTCTGGAACAGCACTTCGGGGCGACAGCCTTCGGGAAGCTTGTCGAAGGAGCATGCGGTGAAGTCGATCAACACCTTGCCATCAAGCAGCACACTTGACTGGCGCCGCATGTTCGGTCTGGTAATTGCCCATTCGGGATTCCAGCCCGACGCACCTGAACCAAGAAAACGCACGCGTATGCCTCGCGGCGCTTCGCCGCTTTTCTCTGCCCCATCGGCAAAAGCCATCGTGTCTAGCATTGCGGAACACGCGGCAATCGAACCGGCGTCTTTCAGAAAATCACGTCTGTTCACATTTATCCTTTCTGCTTGTTGCTAAGCCATACTCAAAAACCAGGCAGGTTGAGCTGTCCAGACACACAGACCTTTCGACCTTTGGCAAGCGAACGGTCAGAAGTGTCGTAGACAACAAACTTTATCCCCTCATAGCGCTTCGATAGCTCTGCGCGGATGAAACTTGAGACTGTCTTCACATTTCCTACGTCGTCATCTGAAAAGCCAATGGAAACCGAGCGGTCGAGCCGCCCAGCGCGACGCAGCATGTGGAAAATATGCTCCACGAAATCCTGTATGGCGAACTCCTTGGCCAGTTCGGGCCTAGACGCCGTTGTTGCGACGGCAAGCTTCTCGCGGTAGATGGGATCATTCACCAACCGCTCCTTGAAGCCCTCGTACGTCACAGCCGAATAGCGGCACATGCCAAGATAATAGTCAAGCTCCTCGGCGTCGGTGCCGAACTCGCCATCGCCCACGCCGTCGATCCACTGCCTGTATCCGCGCAAATTAGACATCATCTCCTCGCGCTCGTCTTCTGAAAGCGCGTACCGTATGAATATCCTCACCGCCTTCTCGATCGTTTCGGGCGAATGTCCACGCGCCGTGACAATCGCGAAGAGTCGGCCTTCGCGCAGGGTCTTCTTGAGTGCGGTGTAGCTTGGACCGGGCTTCTCGCCATGCTCCACGCGCTCAAGCGCGGCTATCGTATCCTCTATGAACGTACTGCGCCCTGGCTCGTCCTGAAAGTTGAGGAACGCTGCGCGCCACCCGCCATCGGAAGGCGGACGGTAATGCTCCTCGTCCGCCCTGACGAGCGCAAATGTCGATGTCGAAACATCCACGGGACGCCATACTCCGTCGGCATCCAGATGCTCCATGCGAATCTTAGTAGGCATGTGGAGGATGTTGTCGTCCCAGTCAAATATGTAGTACTTGAAGTCTCTTCCCGAGACATCTTCATTCACGTATGGAATGCGCTTCTTCACCGCTCGGCCTGCCTCATGTCTTGCGCGGCGGATAGGAGAAATCACCGACAACACGCTTGTTGAAGACATCATGCGCCACAATCCTCAACATCCCGCCTTCGACCTTGCCCTCGATAACCGTAGGGAATCTGCCGTCGTCAGGCGTGCGCACAGGTTTGCCGTCGACATTGCGACTGACGACGCCAAGCTCTGGACCGCCGCCTACGATGTGCGCCCACTTATGGTCGGCATTCGGCTCGTCGTAGCGGTAGCGGTGCTGGTGCGCCGTGATCACAATCTGGCAGCCAGCCTTTTCAAGAAGCGGCCCCCACAGGTTTCTGCATGTGCGTTGCCATTCCGCATAGTCGAGCGTATACTTGCCATCGCCATCCTTGTCGCAGTCGCCAGGATTGGCCTTTGGGTTGGAATCATACAGCGGGATGTGGCAGAACGCGACAAGGTATGGAGCCAACTTTATCTCGGGTCGCTCCAATGCGTCGGCAAGCCAAGCTCGCTGCGCAACGCGATATGGCTCAAAGTTGAAAAGCCCGGCAAACACATCGCGCGAGTCTAGTTTGTCCTCGCCCGTGTCAAGACCAACCATGGCGACGTCTCCGCACCTGACGGCGAAGTTGCGCCCAAGGTCCCAATCGCGCGAAAGGCGCTCCTCTGGCTGCCTATACATCATCACCTGCTCAATGCGCCGCGCGGCAAGTCCTCGGCAGTCGTGGTTGCCGGGGAGGAACATGTACGGCTGTTCGGCGGCATAATCGACACGCCTTATCTTCGGCGTGTAGAAGATGGGGAGAAACGATTCAATTGTCTCCTGCGTATTGCAAGCGTCGCCGTTCCAAACGACGCATGACGGCTTCAGCTCGGCAATCTTGTCGACAGCCATGCCAAACGGCTTCATGTGCGCATGCGTGTCGTTTATGACGCAGAATGTCGAGTCAGCTCCCGCTCCAAGGGTCATGAAGGAACGCACCTTCGGATCGACCTCGGTGCCAACTATGCTCATGTTATAGCCGCCCTTGTATGATATGCGGTCAGCTCCGATTCGATACCAATATCTCGTGGCAGGCTTCAGACCGGTGAGACGTACAAGCATTATCTTGTCGTTCATGTCCGTAACGCGGAAGCCGCCGCACTTCACCTTCTTCGCATTCACGAGACTCGGAGATTCCGAATACTCGACAAAGCCATTAGCCATGTCGGATACGGCAAAGCCGACGCCTATCGACGTCTCTGCCGCGTTCTGCAAGACCGGCGGAGAAATGATGAGCGCCCCATCCTTTTTCTCTTCCACGGATGCCGTTGCCTGCGCCCTTTCCCTAGTCGCGACAGTTGTGCATCCTCCTGCGGCAAGAGCACCTGCCGCCGCGATGAAGCTCCTCCTTGTTGTTCCCATCCAAAAACCTCCTTGTTCCGTTTCTCGTTTCTTGGCTGCCCATTGCTCACGACAACCAAGTTCCGCGTATTATACCAAAAATCATGGCAGCAACGTGGAGTTCAGCTTGAAAACCAATTATGCCACTTGCCTGAATGAGCAAGGTATGATATACTACACACCATCTGCATGCCGGGGTGGCACAGTGGTTGACTGCGCCTGATTTGTAATCAGGATCCGCAAGGACGCGTCGGTTCGAATCCGACCCTCGGCTC
>CACYCL010000093.1 GCA_902772905.1 uncultured bacterium
AGCCGCCGACGGAAAGGATCAAGATGAATCGACTCGGCGCCCGCCAGGATTCGCGTCGGATCTTCCATGGACGAATCGTAGAGGCGGACGCCGCGAACGCCCGCGCCGTCGCGAAAACCGAAGGACGCAGAATCGACGCGGAGGACGAGATTCGTGGGCGCGACGCGCGCGAAAAGCCAGACAACAAGGCCGCCGGGTACGTGCTGCGCGCGAAAGAAAAGAGACGCGACGAAAAGGAAGAAGGCGACAAGCGTCCACTTCAGCACTCTCCACGCTCTCCGGAGGAATTTCTTCACCGTCTTAGCCCGCCATTGCCGACAACCGCCGGCTTTCGCCTTTGGCAGCCCCTAGGAGAGTCGAACTCCTCTTACCTGGATGAGAACCAGATGTCCTAGCCGATAGACGAAGGGGCCAGCTTGGTGCACCCGGTGGGATTTGAACCCACACACCTTGCGGCACCAGAACCTGAATCTGGCGTGTATGCCAATTTCACCACGGGTGCAACTGGCGCGTAGTATACCAAAAAAATCATCACGCCGTCAACCGCGAATTTTCCACAGAGTTTTCTGCAGCAGACATGTTAAAGACCCGACAATATCGCCACAGCCTCGACCGTCGCATTGGTCCCATTCACGATCCACCTGCCGTCGCGACCTTGCCGCGACACTAGCGATATCGCCATCTCCGACGCCGACATTCCGTTTGTCGCGAAGATGTCGCCAAACGCACATGGTGCATTGGTTGCATTTGTCCTGGTCAAATCGGTCTCCGGCACTCGTCCCAATGCGTGCTCAACTTCGTTGCGCACACTTGGCTCAAGAGGTCCGTCCGGATCGGCAATGACCTGAACCGTTGCGTTCGGAGACGCGAACGCAACGGTCGCCAACGACACGGCTGCAACATGAGGCAGGATTCTCATTGCCGTAAGTGCTTAGCGCGTACCACTAGAAAAGCCCGTGCACCTTGCCTGTCTCTACGTCAACGTCGATTCTTCTGAAAGCCGGCGACGCAGAAGTTCCTGGCATGAGCTTTATCTCGCCTGCCACCGGCACAAGCAGTCCTGCTCCGCGATACACGAGTATGTCCTTCACAGGCATGCGCCAGCCCTTCGGACGGCCAAGCAGCTTCGGATCGTGAGAGAGCGAGTATTGCGTCTTGGCTATGCAGATTGGAAGCCTTGCCGTCTCGGGATCCGCCTGGTACATCTCAAGCTTCGTGAGCGCCTCAGGCTCAAAATCCACGCCATCACCGCCGTAGACTTCCTTCACCTGCTTCTCTATGCGATCCTTCAGCGGCTCCGCCAGATCACATAGGAACGCGAAGTCATTAGGCCTGTCGCAGGCCGCAATGACCGCTTCGGCCAGCTCGCGAGCCCCTTCACCGCCCTTAAGCCAATGGTCGGACACCGCAAACGTAGCGCCTGCGCGCTCGGCCATCTTCCTCACGAGGTCACGCTCCGCCTGCGTGTCTGTGTAGAAGGCATTCAGGCAGACAACAGGCTGCACGCCGGAGCGGCGTATTATGTCGATGTGGGCAAGTAGGTTGTCGCACCCCTTTTCAAGGAGTTCAAGGTTCTCGGTAGTGTACGCAGGGTCGAGCGGAAGCCCAGCCTTGACCGCCGGCGCGCCGCCATGCGCCTTAAGCGCGCGTACAGTGGCAACGAGCACCACCGCATCAGGCTTCAGACCGGAGCAGCGGCATTTGATGTTCCAGAACTTCTCGTAACCCATGTCGCTGGCGAATCCACTCTCCGTGACGACGTAGTCGCCAAGCGCACAAGCGAGCCTGTCTGCCACTACCGAGTTTTGGCCAATCGCTATGTTGGCGAAAGGCCCGGCGTGCACGAACACTGGCTGGCCTTCAATGGACTGCATAAGCGTCGGCTTTATGGCGTTCACAAGAAGAGCGCACATCGCACCGTCAACCTCAAGGTCATGCGTCGTGACCGGTGCTCCAGACTTCGAGTATGCAACAATTATCTTTGACAGCCGCTCGCGCAGGTCCTTCAAGTCGGCGCTCATGGCGAGAATCGCCATAACTTCAGAGGCGACAGTTATATAGAACCCAGACTGGCAGTTAAAGCCGTCAAGCCTGCCGCCGCGGCCTATTTCTATGCTCCTGAGCCCCTGAGCGCAGAAGTCCATGGCCCAGCGGAACTGGATGCGCTCCGGATCGATGTCTAGACGCTTGAGCCCACGTTCCGAAAGCCAAGCGTCGTCGTGGTTGCGTTCATGCTGCATTCGCGAATTCAGGGCAACCATCGCAAGGTTGTTGGCATTTGTTATGGCATCGATGTCGCCAGTGAGCCCGAGAGAGAGAGAGGTAAGCGGAACTACCTGCGCAAGGCCGCCGCCTGCCGCCGATCCCTTTATGTTGAACGTAGGTCCACCGGACGGCTGACGTACGCATCCAATCACCTTTTTCCCGAGAAGTCCAAGCCCCTCCACAAGGCCAAGAGTCGTGGTGGTCTTGCCTTCGCCAAGCGCAGTTGGGGTTATCGCGGTTACATCGATATACTTCGCGCGCTTGGGTGCCTTCGTGGCATCGCCGCCGCCCAGTCGCCGCAGCACCTTCGTGACGTCTACTTTTGCAAGGTAACGACCGTAGGCGTCCCATTCGCAGTCCTGTATGCCAAGTTCACGCAGAATGCCCGACGCAGGGCGAAGCGTTTCCTCCGCCGCCTCTGCAATCTGCCAGTCCTTCATTTTCGTAGGATCGAGTCTCATGTCGCGTATTATACCACATATTCACATGCCCGTGGCAGGCGAAAGAAAATCCCCCGTCGGAGGACGGGGGATTGCGCCGCTAGGCAAGATGACATCAAGAAGTCATATGCGCCTGTCAATGAAAGCGTAAGATCATGCCTTCTGGATTACGGATGCGCACATTTGAGAAGTGCCAGTCGTACGTCGGCTTCCGCGAATACTCAATTCCGATGTAGGAGGTAGAGGTCAGCCCCACGTACACCGTCTCGCCGTACACGTCGGGCGACACGTCAAAGCGATAGACGTCCTTCCAGCCGCCGCCATTGACATTCTTGTAGGAGTATGTGATTGTGTTCTCTTCGCGGCGCATTCTCAGCCAGCATCCCGTGTCGTCGTCGCTCACACGCTCCGTCCATCCGCTCGCCCCGTCAAGGTAGTTGCCGCCGTCCGTCGGCTGATTCCCTCTTGCCGTGCACCGCTTGCCGCCGATCCTCAGATGGCTGCCCTCCATCTTTATAACGCAGGCCTCGAACGGCGCGGCGGCGTCAAGCGCGCTTCGCACCATGAGACCGCCCTTCTGCGCCATGTTGGGGTTAATCACCTGCCCGGTAAAGGCAACTCTAGCACTGCAGGTGAAATTGCCCTTCATTGGCTTCCAGAGGAAGTTGTAGCCGTTTTCGGCGCTGAAAAGGTCGTTTCCTCCGTAGGCGAGATCGATTGTTCCGTCGCTGTTGAAGCGCACGTCGCCGGGATTGTTTGCGGCAGCGGCGCCATTGAACGTCCTCGCGCCGACCCAGCCTTCCGGCAACACAGCCGGGACGGGCACAAGCTGTGAAGACGGGATGACCGCGCGCGCGACCGGTCCGCTCCAGTAGAGACGGCAGAGGTTTTCGCCGCCCGTCTGGAAC
>CACYCL010000094.1 GCA_902772905.1 uncultured bacterium
AGGCGTTTCCCCTCCTTGATACGCTCGCAGGGCTTCGTTTCGAGGCAGGCGTCCGCCGTCGCGCGGATGAACTCCGCGCCTGCCGTGAGAAGCTCCTCCTTGCCTAGCCGCGCCTTCAGCGCCGCGAAGCCGCGCGCATCTGCGAAGAGCCTGGGGTGCGGACGCTTCGCGGCCTCTTCCACGGCGCGCACGATTTCGGGCCGTGCTTCCGCCGGGATTCCGTTTCCGTTTTTCGGCTTTGCCGGAACCGCCGTTGCGGCAAATGCCAAGCATATCGCAATTGCTGTCTTCTTCATGTTGAGTTTTATCCTTGATTACGACGGCGAAAGGGCAACATGCTTGCCGTGGAAGCCGATACCGTACTTGAGTACGGTGATGCCTGCAGTCTCCATCTCGGCAGCGTAGCGTTTGTCGTCGATCTGCTTCCGCGCCTTCTTCGCGGCGGCGGCGAGGAGCGATTCAAGGCGTTTCTTAGAGGTGCGGCTCGGAATCTTCGGCGACTTGAATTCCAGTACAACGCCCGGAAGCGGAACGCCGGGAAGCGGCTTCATCAGAATATCGGGACGGCCGTCGCCCTCCTCGCGGTTGGAGTGGATCTCGAAGTAGTCCCGCCCGATGGCAAGAAGTCCGAGGATGAGGCCGTGGAAGAAATCCTCTTTCGCCGTGTCGAAGTAGCTTGCGGACGACACGAGGAACCGCTCAACCGACTTGCGGAACAACTCGCCATTGCCGTTAGTGAGCGAGCTTAAGATGCCCTGCAGATCGCTTCCCACCGTCGGGGTGCAGGTGATCGGATCGAGAATGTCGTCGCGGAAAACGCTGACAAGCTCTCGGTTCGGAAACGCCAGTAAAGCCCTCTTGTTGGCGTCAGGTCCAGACAGCACCTTGAGGTAGCCGGTATGTACCAACAGCGACCAGATGATCTGCGGGTTGTTCTGTATCTGTCCGTAACGCCCAAGCTCCTTTGAACAGGGAACCTCCGCCTCCTTTTTCTCGAAGAAATCTGCGAGAGCGTCTCGCATGTCCGACGACATGCGAGACATCGCATCCGCCACGAGGTCGTTGCTACTCGTGTCGAGCCAGTACGGTTGCGGCGTGAAGCCGTCGTCGACATAATTCAGGAGCGACCACGGATTGTAGATCTCGTATCCGCCGAATCTGTAGCCGTCGTACCACGCCTTTGCCTCGTTCATTTTCTCAGGATGACCGTATGTCGTGAGGAGTTCGCGCACCTCGTCCTCGGTGAAGCCGAAACAGTCGGAGAAATCGGAGTCGAACACGGAATAGACCTTCGGGTTGTTGAGTCCGGAGAGGACGCCCTCCTTCGCGACGCGCAGGATACCGGTCATCACACCGAGGCGGCAGTGTTTGCCGTCCTTTAGGGCGGAGGAGAGGAAATTCCTGAAGAACTGGAGCGCCTCCTCGCCGAAGCCGCGCGTCGCGGCCCAGTTGATGGGTGAGTCGTACTCGTCTATCAGGATGACCGGTTTCTCGCCGTAGTGCGCGTGGAGCGCGGCGGCGAGGATGCCAATTGCCCTCTGGAAGTTGCGTGGGGTTGTCTGCTCAAGGCACAGCTGGCGATGGAATACCCGCGCGGTTTCGATGCATTCCTTGTCGAAAAACACTGCCTGATGGCGATCATACTCGTCTCGGACGGCATCCACGATCATGTCGCGCGTCTCCTCCCAGTCGGAACCTTTCGCGTCCTTGAGCGTGATATGCAGGACGGGATACTTCCCCTGCTCGGCACGGTGTGCGGCGTCGCACCATACCTTCGTGCCCTTGAAGAGGGCTGCGTTAGACTTCTCAGTCTTCTCGAAGAACGTTTTCAGCATCTCCAGCGCGAATGTCTTGCCGAAGCGGCGCGGTCGCGTGAAGAGCGCAACCGTGGCCTTCTTGTCGAGAAGGCCGGATATGAGCTGCGTCTTGTCGGCCGACCAGTAGCCGTCCGTCACCGCCGCCCAGTCGCTGTTGCCGATCGGGAGCGGAATCCGCTTAGCCTTCGCGGAATGTCTCGTCATCTTTTTCATTGAAAACCCCGACTCAAACCTCTTCGTTCAACAGGCACTCGCCACCGTGGCGAGGACGGCGTCGAGGATCACGTCTAGGGACGGCGCGTCGAGCTTCTCGACGGCGCCGAGGTC
>CACYCL010000095.1 GCA_902772905.1 uncultured bacterium
GGCCAGAGCGCCTCTTCGACGGCATAGGGGTTGTACTTCTCGATGGCCTTCACAAGCTGGATGCGGGAGGCCACGTCGATCGTCACCTTGTCGGAAGGGATGTAGCCGATGTCGAAGATGAGGTCGATGTCATCGCCGACCGCCTCGCGTGACGCCTTCACGAGCTTCACTTCGGTTGCGAGATCCTGCTCGAACCCGCCCCAGCCGAGTTTGATGGCCGTGTAGCCCTTCTCCTTCCACTTGAGCGCCTCCTCCTTCGCCTCGGCCTCGGTGTAGGGCATGAGCACGGAGGCGTAGCAGCGCACCTTGTCGCGGTACTTGCCGCCGAGAAGTTGCCAGATAGGCTTGTTGAGAGCCTTGCCGAGTATGTCCCAGATTGCGATGTCGATGCCGCTCATGGCCTGTATCGCAGCGCCATGGTTGCCGTAGAAGTTGCAGTGCAGGTACATGTCGTCCCATATCTTCTTGTAGTCGAACGGATCGCGCCCGACGACCACGTTCGCCAGCCCCTGGCACGTGCGGTGCGAGATTGGCGACTCGATGATCGACTTGATCACCCACGGCGCGGAATCGACCTCGCCGTAGCCGACGATTCCCTCGTCCGTCGTGACGCGGACGATTATGCCGTCCTGCGCACTGTCGTTGATTTCCTTGATCTCGCCCTTCTGGCGAACAGGAATTGCCTCTACCTTGACAATCTTCATTTTCTATTTTCTCCTTTCAAGATTACCGATGACTACCCGCAAATCACCGCCTTGATCAGCCCGTCGGGATGCTTGTCGACCAGGTCTATGGCGGCTGGCAGATCTTCAAAGCCGAACCTATGTGTCACCATGTCGGCATTGTTGAACTTGCCCTGCGCGATAAGCTCCATGAGAGGCACCCAGGCAAGCTCGTTGTTAGTTCCACCACGCACCGTCAGCTGGCGGAAAATTACCTCGTCCGTCGGCAGCTCCATCTTCGTTCCAGCCGACGGTATGCCGTAGAGGTTCACGACGCCGCCTGAGGCGCAGAGCTTCACGGCGTTCGCAAACGTAGCCGCTGCGCCAGCCGCGTCAATCGAAAGATCGACGCCGATCCCGTCTGTCTCGTCCCTCACGACCTTTTCGAGATCCTGCTCCTTGACGTTGACCACGACGTCCGCGCCGAAGTGCTTCGCGTCTCCGAGCCGCGAGAGGTTGCGCCCCGCCGCAATCACCTTCTTCGCGCCGTAGCACTTCACCGCCTGGATGAACGAAAGCCCGGCGACGCCCACGCCCTGCACGAGCACGGTCGCGCCCATCGGCGGCGGATTGCGGTAAATGGCGCCGAACGGACAGATCGAAGCCTCCAGAATCGCCCCCTGCTCATCGGTCATCGAATCAGGCATCTTCCGGCAGCAGTTGTCCGGCACTGCCACATACTCGGCGTACCCGCCGTCAAACGGAGGGAAGCCGATCTCGCCAGCTTCCGGACAGAGGTGCTTGCTGCCCGTGCGGCACTTCACGCAGATGCCGCAGCCGACCGACGTCTCGACAACCACGCGGTCACCGGCTTTGACGCCCTTCGCCCCAGCTCCCAGCTCAACCACTTCGCCGCATATCTCATGGCAGAGGACGCCCGGCGGAGTCCAAGCGCCGAAACGCCCGCGGATTATCGATACATCCGTCGAACAGACGCCCGCCACGCGAACCTTTATGACAACCCAGCCTGGCCTCGCCACCGGATCGGGGTATCCCCTGTCCAGCCTGATCTTGTCCTTGCCCTCCCAAACCCAAGCGCGCATGTTTTATTCCTCGCCTTGCTATTGCCTGATCGTGAAGAAGTCGATGTCCCTCGGATAGTCGAAGAGATTCTCAAGACCCGACTCCGCAACGAAGTAGTCGTTCTCCACGCGTATTCCGAAGTCGCCCTCGAAGTACAGCCCCGGCTCGAACGTGCATACCGATCCGCTCTTCAGCGTCGATTCGTCGCCAAGCTCGAAAGCCGGCCTCATGTACGGCTTCGGGCCGATGAGATGCCCAACATGATGCGGCATCTTGCCGCCGTAGCCGATGGAAGCGAGAAACGACTCGATGTCTTTCTTGACGTCTTCGCAGCGAACTCCGGCGCGAACATTCCGCTCGCACCGCGCCTGGCACTCCATGACGGCATCGTAAGCCTTTCGCTGACGCGGCGACGGCTCGCCGAAGAAGAACGTGCGGCATGTATCGCTCCACACATCGCCCCGGCGGACGGACAGGTCGAGTATGAACGCGTCGCCCTCCCTGAACGCATAGTCGGTTGGCGGGCCCTCTATCGAACCGGAGCGGGCGCCGCCCACGAAATCGCCCATGAACTCGTGCGGCTCGCAGCCGCATGCGCGGTCCACCGCTGCCGCGACAAGCACGTAGGCGTCGCGCTCCGTCATTCCGACGCGCAGCCCGGCGCGGAGCGCGTCGTACGCCGCGCGGTTCGCCTCAAGCGACCTCCTGACATCACCTGGACTTGCCATGGCCGCCATTCAGCCTCCAATAGCCTCTCTCGCCCGCGCCATCTGGAGCTTGCAGCCCTCGAACATCGCGCTTGTGTCGTTGTGAATTGCCATGTACTGCACACCGCGACGCTTCCACACGTCGAAACGGCTTTCCGTATAGCAGCCGAGCATTATGCCCTTCTCGCGAATCTTGCGGCAGCATTCGTCAAACATTGCCGACACCTCCGGATCGTCGAACTGTCCGGGCTTGCCCATGGAAAGCGTAAAGTCATAAGGACCGACGATGATCGAGTCGATTCCCGGCACTTCAAGAATCCTGTCGAGCCGCTTGGCGGCGTCGATGTGCTCCAGCTGAATGATGACGAGCGGGTCGTGCGCGGAGTCCTCAATGTACTTCCCGAAGTCATCCGCGCCGTAGTTGAACCCGCGCCGCGGCCCGAAGCCGCGCGTGCCGCCATGGACGGGATAGCGGCAGTAAGACACCGCGCGCGCGGCGTCGTTCTCGTCCATGACCATCGGAATTATTATCCCGGCAGGCGCGAAGTCGATGATGCGCTTGATTTCCGTGTGGTCGCAGGCGGGAACGCGGTAGAGGCTCGCAACGCCGGTGCCCTTCACTGCCATTAGATGCTGCATGGCGTTCTCCCGGCCAAACTCGCCGTGCTCGCCGTCGAACCACATGAAGTCGAAGCCGGACGCGCAGGCAAGCTCGGTTGCCGCGCTGTCCGTAAACGTGATGGCTATTCCAAGCGGCATTGCGCCGGAACGGACCTTTTCGAGAAACACATCTAATCCATTGCTTTTCATATCAAGAATCTTCTTCCTTCGTCGGCCGCCGGAATTCTCCCATCGTCTTGCCGAACTTGCGGAGAAACACCTTCTCCAGATAGCTTTCGGAGCTGAACGAGCAAGAGCGCGCTATCTCTCGGTGCGAGAGGCGCGTGTCGAACAGAAGCTGCTTGGCGCGTTCGAGACGCACGGTCTCGATGGTCTCGCGCACGGAACGGCCGCTGATCTGCCGGTAGCGCATGTCAAGGAGCCGCCGCGATATCCCGAGCATACTGGCCAGAACATCCGAGTTAAGCCCGGAGCACGAACGCTCCGCGATGATCTCGTCGGCTCTGCGCACCAGTCGGCCCGCCGTGGACGACGGCGCGGTGGACATGCGCTCCGTGACGGTCACGATGCCATTGACGACCAGACTGCGCGATTTCTGACGGCAATCCGACAAAAGCTCCGCAAGGGCGCGCGCGGCGTGGTAGCCCTCCGCCTCGAAGTCTGGATGCAGGCTCGACAGCGTAGGGCTGGTGTGGACGCAGAACACAGGGTCGTCATCGACGCCCAGAACAGCGGCATCGTGCGGGACGCGTATCTCGGCGTCTGCGCAAGCCCTCAATACAACTGCGGCACAGTGGTCGTTCGCAGCAAATATGGCCGCAGGCTTGGCAAGCCCCTTTATCCACGCGGCAAGGCCGCTCTCGCCGTCGCGCGCGTCACCCTTGAATATGCGCACCTTCCGGCAGCCCAGCCTCCGCAGCTCGCGCGCGAAGAACGCCCCTCTGTCTCGTGACCACGCGCGGTCGGAGAACGCGCCGACGAACCCGAACTCGTCGTATTCGCCAGCGTCCGCAAAATACTGCGCCGCCCTGCGCCCGATCATCTCGGAATCAACGGAAAGAAACGCGCACCGACCCTTTCTGCAGCGGCGCGGAACCGACGCCGGCGGTATGTCCAGCCCAACGACGGGCACGCCGTTCGCCGCCAGGAAGTTCAGCGCTTCCGCCGGACAGTTTGGCTCATAGCTGACTATGCCCTGGCGGAAGTCCATGCCGCATATCACGCCCGCTATGTCGTCAATCGGGAATTCGTCGAATATCCCCGCGCTGAACGAATGACGCACGATCCGAAGATTCCATGACGTGCCGGTCTCGCGAAGATAGCGCATCACACCGTTGTATTCGTCCACCCCTTCCCTGTAGGAAAAAGGCAGCGCGACCACGACTATCGGCACGTTAGGGCGTCTGCTCTTCGCTTGCTGAGGCATATATGCGTATTATAGCGTATGCGCGCACCGAGCGTCACGGCAGAATTCTGAAGTCAGGCATGTAGCCGTGGATTCTGTACCCTGAGAAGCACTCCGCGTACTTGCACCCGTACTGCAGGCCGCGGAATGCATTGAATATGCGCATGTCCTCGCCTAGCTTCGAGCCAAACACGTCCATGTACGCCTTCTGGCTCTCGTGGTTCTGAATCGCACCGTACTTGTCCTCAAACTCGTTGGAGATGTCCACATACGCCTCCGGCAGGTTGTTCACGCCGAACGTCGGCTCCCAGGTGAACACCGAGACGTGCTTGTCGCACGGCTTCTCCGTCGCCTGCTGGTTGATTCCGGGGAGCGAAAGCACCATCGCGCGCACTAGGTGCGACGTCATCCAGTGGTCGGGGCTCTCGTCGTTCGGCGAATGCGTGAAGATAACGTCGGGGTTGGCCCAGCGCATCGCGTCCAGCACCTGCGTGCGCGTCTCGTTTGTGTCGAGCAGGCGTTCGTCATCGTTGCGCAGGAAGCGTACCTGTGCGTCGTAGACTCTTGCGGCCGCAAGCATTTCCTTCTCCCTCGTCTCGCCTATGAGTTTCGTGTCGGTCATGACGTTCGAGCCCGTGTTGCCGCTTGTCGTGAGGGCGATGAATATCTTGTGCCCCTGCTTCTTGTACTTGAGCAGCGTTCCGCCTACATTATATTCGATGTCGTCGGGATGCGCCCCGACTGCCAGAATGTTCACTTTGATTCTCCTTGCTTTTGCTGCGGGACACCCCGCCACAGAGTGAAATATACCACATCGCGCAGAATTTTTAGGCAAAAACCGATTGTATAATTCGGCAATGCCAGAATTGCACGCGAAAGGCCACTATGTGCGCACCCCGACCTTGGAGCCACCGCGCCCGGCGGCAAGCGTAAAGACGACCGACATCGCCGCAACGCCGATCCAGAACACGGCAAGCCAGTCGAGCGTGTAGCCATTGGCGAAAGTGTGCCCCATAAGCGTCGCGGCACCGTCCGCGCCGCGCTCCACGAGGCATCCAGAGAACGCGGACTGCAACCCGGCGCCGAGATACGACCCGATTCCCGCAATGCCGAGAGCCGCGCCCGCCGCGCACTTGGGAACACGGTCGACCGCCATCAGTCCGCCAAGGAACGTGAGAAGGATCCCGACGGCCAGCCCGAATAGAACCATTGCAATGACATCCAGCCACGGATGCCTCCCCGGAACAAGCATAAAGAGCACAAGAGCCGCCACGTTCATCAGCCCCGCCGACACCGCAAGCTCCTGGCGGCTTCCCCTGAAGAACCTGTCCGACACAATGCCGGACAGCCCGGACGACACGGCTCCGACAATCGAGTTCACCGTAACGATCATGGCGGCGTCAGTTCCTGCGTAGCCCTTCTTCACCTGGAGGAAGAATATGCCCCAGTCAATGACGGCGTAGCGGCTTGCGGCAAAGAGACCTCCGGCAATGGCTATCAGCCACACGGCCGACGTCATAAGCGCGATCTTCTGGCCGCCCGCAGTGTCGATCTTCGCCTCGATCACATCAACCGGAACGGGGGGCAGACCCTCGTCCTCAGGCGCATTGCCGAAGAAAAGCCACGCCACCGCTATTCCCATCGCCCCCATGGCCGATGCGCCCCAGAAACAGCTGCGCCATGCATATTCTACGCCCCACGTAGCACCCGCCCATACCATCACGCCTGCCGTAAGTATGTAGGCCAGCACTTCTCCGAGGTTGTTGGAACACGACCAGATGCCGTAGTACGTTCCGCGCCGCTTCCTCGGCCACCAGCGCGAAAGCGCAACCACGCAACACGGCGCGCCGGTCGACTGCGCAAGACCGTTCACGAACCACACCACCGCTAGCATAAGCGCAGGGACGTGCCAGCCAACGATGAAGTTTGCGAACGCCGATACGAACAGCCCGAACATCACATAGCGTCGAACGTTCACGCGGTCGGCGATGAAGCCGTTGGCGAACTTGCCTATCGCATATGCTATGAGCATCGCAGAGCCTACCAGCCCGATCTCCTTCGCCGTGTACGCACCATGCTCGATCATGTCCTTCTTCGACGCCGAAAACGCGAGTCGGCAGATGTAGAAGATGGCATAGACGAACAGCATGGCAGAAATCTGCCGCAGTCGCCGCCGTCCGTACGCCTGCGCCAGCTCAACGCCCGACAAGTGGCCAACGCGCTTCATGTCAGAAGTTCCTTCTTCCCTTCCGCATGAGGTACACCAACAGCTCCGCCGCGTAGTCGCTCTGGAGCATGGTCGCGCCCTGTTCGAGAACCCAGCCCCAGTTCCCGTCAGGGTCAAGCAATGCGCGCTTGTCGCCATGCCCGGCGTCAAGTTCGTCCCACATGGTGTTCACCCAGAGGCGCGGCGTTCCGCGCGCCTTAATCACCGCGCCGAACGCCGCAGCATGCTGCGGCTCATCTGCGCATATTTCGTACATCGACGCCTTGCGCGGTTCCTCGGCGATCCAGAGAGGAAGATCGTGGGCGGCCTTGTCGTGATGCTTCCAGCAGAACTGTATGACGGGCATGTACAGAAGTTCGCCGCTTTCGACGTGCTTCCAGTACGGGCCGAAGAACTTCCGCGCGTCGTTCGGCTCGTGGGTAGACTTTACAAGAACCTCCTTCAGCGCGCCGACCGCAGCAACCGCATCCAGTATTTCGCGCGGATGCTTTGTGAACTTGTCTATGTTGACTATAATCTTTCCGCGCGTCAGCTCAAGAGCCTCCTCCAGCGTAAGCACATCGTAGTCCGTCGGCTTGCCGTCCTTGTCGCGCATCTTGAGCTGCTTTATCTCAGCGAGGGTCAGGTCTTGCACCTTGCCCTTTCCGGTCGTGGTGCGGTCAACGGACTGGTCGTGGTTGAGCACGAAGCGCCCGTCCTTTGTCATGTGGACGTCGAGTTCCACTATGTCAGCCCCTAGACGAATGGAGGAAAGTATCGCACCTTTGGAGTTCTCAGGGAAGTTGCGCCAGTCTCCACGGTGCATGGCGACGAAAACGTAGTCCCTGTCGCCAGACACCAGCTTCTCCCTTATGGCCTCGGTACGCGTCGCGCCGAAAAGCGAACCAAAAACAGCAATCGCAAGCGCGGCAACGCTCAGCCGCATTCCAAGTTTCGTATTCATGGAACGAATTATACACTTTTAGCCACTGCACCGCAACTGCGCCAGTGGACTATTGTTGTCCTGCGCTTCAATTCGCCTGCCAAATTGTCTTGATCGCCTTTGCCGAAACGCCCACGATGACCGTGCGCGGCGAAGCGGAGGGAACATGGCGAAAGGCTCGTCGATCGCGTTCGCGGTCAGTCGTCGCATGGAATGGGAAGTCCAAGTTTAGCAAAGAAGTCCGCGCCCCATTTATCCATTTCGTGCACAATCGGCACTGTAGCCTTGCCGAGTTTCGTGAGTGCGTATTCAGTCTTCGGCGGTACAATCGGATAGACCTTGCGGGAGACAATGCCGTCTGCTTCCATCTCGCGCAGCTGCTGACTGAGCATCTTCGCAGTGGCGTGCGGAATCTTCTTCTGGATCTCATTGTAGCGCATCACGCCTTTTTCATTCAGCCACCAAATAATTATGGCCTTGTACTTGCCGCCGATTACGGCTATCGCGGCCTCCACCGTGCAGTGCAGTTTCTTAGCTTCGCTCCTTGTCATTGCGCCTCCATGCTTTCCTTTTGGTAAGTATGATACAAAAAAGTGCATTCTTGTACTTAGGGTGGGTATTATAGTATAATCTGCGCCGTTCCGCAAGGGCAGGAA
>CACYCL010000096.1 GCA_902772905.1 uncultured bacterium
CTTGATCTTCGCGCCGTCAAAGCAGTCGACAAAGCCCTGGAGCGGCGCCTTCACGAGATCCCAGTCCATGTTCTCCGCCATCGTCGCAACGAGATAGTACGGCTTGCCGTTCGGTTCCGGCCACTTCGCGACGCAGCGGTCGAAAAGCGCCTTGAGCTGGCCGGCGATTGAGAAGTAGTACACGGGCGTGCCGAACACTACGGCGTCCGCCATGCATATCTTCTCGACGATTGCGTTTGCGTCGTCCTGGATCACGCACTTCCCTAGTTTCTGGCAGGCATAGCAGCCGGTACAGAATCCGATCTTCTTGTCCTTGAGCCGGACGACTTCGGCCTTGTTACCCGCCGCCTTCACTCCCTTCGCGACTTCCTGGCAGAGCGCGTGTGAGTTCGAGTTCGGACGGAATGACGCCGAGATGATCAGAACGTTCTTTGTCTTCTTTGCTGTCTTCTTCGTTTGCATAACTCAATCTTCATTGGGCTTTAGAATCGGCACGCAAGCGTGCATTGCTCCAATAGTATACCATTTCTCCGGCACGTCGTCACACGGGCACGAGAAGCCCGCAGTTTGCCATTTTCAGACGATTTCTCCATTCTTCGCCATTATCATATGATAGACGGTCAGCCCGTCGATTCCGTATTCGGCGGCAAGCTCCTTGTCGAGCGTTGTCTTGAGGATTGTGATTTTTACTTTTTTCATTGCTTAACTTCTATCTCCTCTGCAATCCATGTGTCGAGCATCGTTCGGGCAATCGAACCGGGATGGGGTATCTCGGGGAGGTGTTCGCGGTCAAACCATCCAGACTCGACGACTTCCTCGCCGTCGGGCTTGAGTTCGCCGCTCGCGTATTCGGCGCGAAAGCCGACCATGATGTTCGACGGGAACGGCCATGTTTGCGATCCAAAATAGCGGATGTCCTTCACTTCAATTGAAGCCTCTTCCCGGACTTCGCGGCGGATGGCGTCCTCAAGGCTCTCGCCGGGATCGACAAATCCTGCGACAAGCGACCATACGACGCCTCGGTAGTGCGTGTTCCGCTGCAAGAGAACCTTGTCGCCCTTTGTGACGAGGACGATGACGGCGGGCGCTATCTTCGGATAGGCTGTATAGCCGCATTTCCCGCACACGAGCGCCCGCTCGTTCGGGTCTGCGTGCGGCTTCATCTCCGCCCCGCAACGTCCGCAGAAGCGATTGCTCTCGCGCCATTCGGCAATCTCCGCCTCGCGGGAAGCCTCTCGCATTTCATCGGGTGTCATGTCCCGGAAAGCATCTCGAAGATTCTTCATTTTCAGCAGTTCCCGACAAGTACGCGGCCGAGTCGCCGACGCGCGACATCGGCGAGGCGGCGGACGGTCGCGACAGGCGTCGGCTGTGAGTCCGCCATTTGCCAGCGCGGGAAGAACCGCGTGACGTGAAGCGGAATGTCTGGCGAGACGGAGGCGATGAAAGCGGCAATCGCGTCGATGTCTGCGTCCGAGTCATTCCGTCCCGGAACGACGAGCGTCGTCACCTCGACGTGGCAGCCCGCAGAATGCAGAATCCGAATGGTCCCACACACTGCGGCGAAGTTGCCGCCTGCCCAATCGTAGAACGCCTGCGACGGGCCTTTCAGATCGATGTTCGCGGCGTCGATGAACGGCGCGAGTTCGCTTACGATGTCCGACTCCGCACAGCCGTTGGAGACGAGAACATTCGCCAATTCTCTCGCACGGACTTCGCGGGCGCAGTCGCGCACGAACTCCCACCCGACGAGCGGCTCGTTGTATGTGTAGGCGAGTCCGATGTTTCCACGTTCGGCCTTCAACCGCAATGCCGCGTCTGCAAGTTCCGCCGGCGTCGCCGCTTGAAACGCGGCCTCGCCTTCGCCGCACTGCGAGATGGCGTCGTTCTGGCAGAACGGACAACGCATGTTGCATCCGTAGCTGCCTATGGAGAGAACTTTGCTTCCCGGCTTGAAAAACGCGATGGGCTTCTTTTCGATTGGGTCGAGGGCGAGGGACGTGATGTGCCCGTAATTCGCACACACGACCGTGCCGCCTTTGGCTTTGCGTGCACGGCAGAACCCCGTTTCGCCATCGGCGAGAAGGCAATGGCGCGGACAGACGGCACATACCGCTCTCGCCCCTGCCACGTCACTCATGAAACACCTCCGCCTGGAACGTCTCAAATGTCGCGCCGTCGCGCCAGGCGTCGGACGCAAGGCCGGCCTTCTGCGAGAGATACGAAAGCGTGGTCGGCAAATCCCAGCCCTGCTCCGGCGCGACCTGCGGCAGAAACACGGCGAAGCGTCCATTCTTTTCAAGCGTCATGCCGTCGCGACCAAGCACTATGTCGTTCCAGGAAACGACCCGCCTTGGCGGAGTGAGAGCGGAAACCTCGACGCGCAGCGAGGAGAGTTCGCGTTCCTGCACCGGGGAGAACCGCGGATCGCGCAGCGCGGCATCCACGGCGCGCTCCGCAACGGCCTCCACGAGCGGTCTCATCGGCAGAATCTCTCCGATACAGCCGCGCAGCGCTCCCGTAATCTTGTCGTTCAGCGTGACGAACGCGCCCATCTTGGCAAGCGTCGATTTCGGCGCGTTGGACGCAAGTTCCTGACGCGGCGGACGCAGGCCTCCGCCTCTTACCGCTGCCTCCATCGATGCGCGGGCGAGGCGAAGAAGAAACGCGCGCGCATTCGCGTCGAGTACGGCATTAGTCTCGCCTGGCCATTCTATGCGTCCCGCCGCCGCAGCGTAGCACACGAACCTTCTGAAATCGCGGTCCTTATCGCCTGATGTCGCATAGCGAACAAGCGATACCGAGGTCCCGGCGGGAAAGGCACGGAGCACCATCTCGATGGGGACGTGTCCGCAGATGGTCGCGCCCGTGCGCTTGATGAACGCCGCAAAGCCGTCGGCATCGCGCTTCGAAATCAGAGCCAGCGCCTCGGCGTCAAGCGCGGCGACTTTTTCCCGCACGTCTTCGCCACCATCCGTGCCGAACGGCGCATACGAAAAGTCATTGCCGTAGTGCGTGAAGTCGGAGGAGACGACGAGCAGCGTTTCAGCGTCCATGAGCCGCGACAGGGCGCGTACGCACATGCCCATCTGGTCTGCGCCGAAACCGCCCATGACGAGCGGGACGATTTCGAATCCTTCCCCAAGCGCCAGCTGGAGAAGCGGATACTCTATCTGCGCCGCGTGCTCGCCTCTGTGGACGCCGTCGTTTTTGGTTACGGGCGCAAGAAGCGAAAGGCGGTCGAGCCAGTCGCGATCGATCTCGATTTTGCCGAGCGGTGTCGAGACGGCATCCGCTTCCGGCGCGACGAGGCGGTTTTCTATCCATGCGCGGTGGCTTGGCGCAAGAACGACTGCGCGGCGGAACCTTGCGCCGCGAACGGCACGGACCGCCGACCAAGCCGTTTCGCCGGAATACGCCCAGCCCGCATGGGGAAGGATGAGGACATTTGGATGTTGAGCAGGCGTTGCGTCAGTGCAGACAGACGAACGTTCCCACGTTTCGATGACATCTCTGATTTCGGATGCCGTGCCGGGATGCCAGGATCCGGCAATGGTGCTTTCAAGCGTCCCGGAGTCTTTTGCAAACCCATCGAGCCGGTAGAGATTGCGCGGGCTCTTGCGACTTTTGCCATGCAAAAGCTCCTTGCTGCGCTCGTCGGCCAACCTGATCGCCGTTGGCGACAGGCGCATTTTGAAATGCCGGAATGTCCGCCCGGCCAGTCCTGCCTTGTTTTCAGTCATTTGATCCGTCTAGCATTATGCGTCATATTATACCACAATTCAGTCTTTCATGGCTGACGCAAACGCTTGCGCTGTTGTCCCGTATCCAGCTCGAAACGCCGCCACACACGCCTATCGCCCACCTATTTTGCATTATGCATATTTAGTGAGCGATATTGTCAGGATCAATCCACCTCTCCCGCCCTGCGGATCATCGCGCCGCTCCATTCGCCGAATCGGCGCGACGTCGCCCAGCCTCAAGGCGGCAAGGGCCAATCCCCAACGAACGGATTCCGCTCAATGTGGCTCTTAAATCCCCTTGATAAGGCTAAGGCATGCTGAGCATGTGGCTCATAAATC
>CACYCL010000097.1 GCA_902772905.1 uncultured bacterium
CCGGCGAAGCCGGGCTTGCTTTCCGGGCAGAGGTTCGCCTTGACCTCGCACAGGAACGCTTCGCGCGCCCTTTTCACGGAGACGTTCTTCGCGTCGGATATCTGGCGCGCGGCGTCGGCGAGTATCTTCTCCATCCCGTCGAGCAGCGACTTGTCGACTTCGATGCGCGCGACGCGCTTTTCGCCGTCCGGCCCGGCCTGCCCGGCCTCGATTCCGTTCTTGCGGACTTTGCGGACGGCGTTTTCCATCGTCTCCATGTCGCGCTGGAGGGCGCGGATCTCGTCGTCCCCCAGCACCTTGCCTCCGTCCGCCGCGAAGGCGTCCAGCTTCTCGGCGAGGGGGCGCATCTTCTCGCGGATGTTCGCGTCGATCTTCTCGAACGCCCCGGCCGTGCCGTGCATCAGGATCGTCTCGCGCGGCATCAGCTCTTCGAACGTCGCGTCGAGGAGCGCCGCGGTCTCCGGATCGGCCGCGGCCCCGTCCACGGCGTCTTTCTGGACGAGCATGTGCATCTTGAAGACGATGGAGTCGATCTCCGACGCGCGTCTGTCGCACTGGAACTGCAGCTCCGTGAACGCGTCCTGCAAGTCTGCGTCCACCTCCTTGCTCGCGGCGAGGCGGCCGTTGAACCTGCCCAGCTCCGCCGAAAGCTTCTGCTGCGCCTCGATCGCCGACTTCACCGCGTCCGCGATGTCGTTCAGCCCGAAGAAGCCCTTGCTCCAGACGGTTTCGCCCGTCTTCCTGTCCCGCATCAGCGCGCGCGCGAGTTCGCGGCCCTGGAACCTGTCCAGCGCCCTGAGCTTCTCCGTAGCGTCCTCGGCGAGGCTGACGAGTCTCGACGCCTCCTTCCGGGTGAGAACGCCCTTGTCGACAAGCGACTTGCCGGCGGCGTCCACGTTCTTGGCGGCGTCCGCGGACACGGACTTCCCGGCGGCGTTCAGCAGGAGCACGTCTATCTGGCGGACCAGGCTCTTCGCCTCGGCCCTCTCCGCCTTCGGCGCCTCCCCGGGCGCGGCGTCCGGGCCGGGACGGACGATATCCTGGTCCGCCGCGCCCGTTTTCTGCGCGTCTGTGTCCAACACGGGCTGAAAGTCCACATTCAGCTTGTTGAGCCCGCTCAAAGAATTTATTCCGCCCATCTTGTCAGCCTCCTTCTTTCCCTGCCGGAGAACTCTACACGCGAAACCGCAAAAGGTTGCAGCCGCGGCCGCCCGCCGCTACACCTGCTCGAAGCCGCGCGCGACCGGGTCCGGCGTCCTCTCTTCGAGGATTTTCTTCCAGGCGAGCGCGACTTCCACGAACCGGTCGAGTTCCGTTGCGGCCTTCTCCGCGTCCAAGCGCTCCATCCAGTTGTATTTCTGGATGTGCATGCGTCCGTCCTGCCGGTTGACGGCGAGCGTGGCCCCTCCCGTCGCCTGGTACAGGTAGTTCGCCTCGAGCGCGGCGGCGCTTATCTCCTCGCGGCCCTCCGGCGCGATTTCGCCGAGATCGGCGTGCATGAGCAGAATGTCGTCCCCCGCCGCATGCAGGATGACGGGCAGCCCGTCGGCCTCTACGGCGGTGGCGCCGCCTTCGTCCCCGAGTTCCACGCCGAGATGCTTCCCCAGCGCTTCCACCAGTTCTCCGAATGTCATTTCATCTCCTTGTTTTACCGGCTGACAGCGTTTTGCAGATCTCCGGCCGCTGTAAAGTCCATTCTCCGTCCCTGCGATTTCCCGTTCCACGGCAACAAGGCGCATATACATGTACATGCCATCCGCCTTGGCGAAAAGTGTTTATCTTGCGACAAGCAACATCTCCTTCGTCGTCTTGTTGCTCAAAACGTATTTCATGCTATCGCTCTCGAAGATCGTTACGTCTTTTCCGTATGATTCAAGAGCAGATGCTATCCAGTCTATGCTCGGTATGCCATCGTTTCTGTAAGAAATCGCGAGGATTGAGTCTCTGAAATGTTCTAAAAGGGAGGAAAAAGCGATGGTGATGGTCGAAGGGGATGTCCACGGCGATGGAGATGTCTGCAATTTCCTGTGAGGCGTGGAATAATCAATGTTGTTTTTCCATTGGTCGTAGTCAATCATGCCGTTTAAAAAATGGTAGAACCCGGCATAATCAGTTCCTTTACCGTCGCCGCTGACATAGGGAGTGTCAATGTACACCAAATCATAGGTGCTGGGAAGAGACATCGCATCGGCGCATGAGGCTTGGCACAACTTGTTGTTGTCGAAAGCCGATCTGTTGGCCTCTGCCACGAATTTCCGGAAATGCGTCTCGAATGGCGTATCCCACGTCTTTTTGTTCCCGAAAGACCGTTTTACGTCCTGCATACGCACATAGAGATTCTTTCTATGGAACAAGTTATACGGTCTCTTTGCGATACAGGCCTGGAACACGGCGAAATAGGCAAGCGACCGCTTGTATTCGTCCTCCATAGAGCGAATATTGTATAGAATGTCATCAAGCCACCGGTTCTCGTCGTCGGTATAGTATATGTCATGGAATGTGTCGCTGATGAATGTCGGGATATTCTCATGATGCGAGAAATCGAGAACATACGCAATGTCGCTTTCGTTCAGCGTCTCGCCCTGGTTTTCTATAAGAGCCTTTCCAATTACGGCGTTGAAGCCAAGAATGTCGTTGTACTGAACGGACTTCCAATGCTTCTTCGCCGTGTATGAGAAGCATCCTGTTCCTCCGAATGCATCAAGAACCGTCTCGAATTCAAGGCCGGAAAGACAACTCCATATCCAGTTTATGAACTTTTGCTTGCTTCCCTGATAGCGCGTTGAGGGGAACTCGCAGACTGGATTCCCGAAAAGATCTGTCTGTGAGGGCGCTATCACTTGTCAAGCCCCCTGAATTTCCTGTATTCTCGCAAATTCTTATAGTAAGGAGATTGAAGTTCTACGCTCTTCGCCATGTCGGTGGTAAGATAATTCATCCAGTAATCGTCAAATACCTTCTCGCCAAGTTTGGCGAATGGCCCGGTGCCATTGACGAGTTGGGAAATCTTGCTTACGCTTCCTATGTTCTTCGTATTGCCGCTCCCCGGCCTGTCGATGGCTATCCGCCATTTCTCCTGGACGAAAAACTGAAAATCCTTCAACACCGATTGAATGCTGTCAAGGTCATCAAGCGGATGGACACGCACCTCGTCAACGCCATCCACGGTAGAGTAGATGATGCCCAATACGATATGCGCCTTATATGACGAATAAGGGAATGTTATGTTCTTTACGCTTTCTCTGTTTCTAAAATACCCTGTGAACGCACCAAGTGTCATGCCGTTTATGGTATCGTCTTCGCGCCTGTAGCTGCTTTTGATGTCTACGGCAAACAAATTGCCTTGCTTGTCCTTAAAAGTCATGTCGGGATAGTAGTTCTGCTCTTTCGTTAAAAAGATTTCCAATCCATTTTCAGATGCAAATGCCATTATTCTCGGGAAAAGATACAGTTCCACAATCTTTGAGATGACTTTTGTATCTGTCGAAATCGTGTAAATCATGCGCCTGACATCTATGAACCCCTTTACAGCCCAGTCGCCTGACGGAGTTTGCATATTAGGCGCGAACGCTTCTATCGCGTTCCGCAGTTTCTTTATGAAGGATTTCTTCGTCATTTCTTTCTTTTCTGCGATGCCGGCCGCCCGGCGTGCGACTTCAGACTTCAGACTTGCGGCGCACGGCGCACGGCAAGCGGTTTTCCGCGGCACCCGCCAGCCCAGCGCCCAAACCGCCTACACCCCTATGTCCACCTGGTACGAGTTGTCGCCCGCCATCTTGAGCGCGTCGTCCTTGATGGCCTGCACGCGCTTCTCCGTGCCGGCGAAAATGCCCGTGTTCAGCTCGCCGGAAGTGATCGAAAACACGTCCGCGATCAGCCGGCCCTGCGAGTCGGCGAAGGTGTCGGAGAGCGCGTCGAAATTGTCCATCATGGTGGTCATGACGGCGTTCGCGAAGGAGGAAGGCTTTTCCACGGTCTCGTACGTGCGCATCGTCACGAACAGCTCCTCGTTATTCTGGACGGCGCTGGCGAAATACTTCATGGCGGAGGTGTACTGCATCGCGAAGTGCTTGATGGCATCTTCCTTCGTCGGGGTTTTCACGGGTTTCCCGTCCGCTTTTTCAGGATCCGTCTTCTGCTGCTCGCCGTCTTTCTTGTCCGCCTTGGCCTTGGAGGCTTCTTCGGCGGCTTTGAGTTCATCCTCCAGTTTCTTGTAAAGCTCGCCTTCGAGAATGTCCATGCGCTGCGCGAAAGCGGCGTTGTGTTCGACGTCGAGATTCGCCCGGAGCATGCTGTTGAGCTTGCGCACCTCCGCCAAGGTGTCGTCCGCCTTCGTGAGCCGGTCGAGAACCTTCTTGTAGTATGCGCCGCCGGTCATCAGGTCCTCGCCGCTGAACGAAATGCCGCCAAAGCCGACATCGTCGGTCATGCGGTGGAAGAAGGAGGATATGTCCACCGGCTTGCCGTCCACCGTCACGCCCGCGGCATTGTTGTCGTCAGCCACCTTGGTCCTGCCTTCGGCGGTCGTGCGGTAGTCGAACGCCATCCCGAGTATGTCCAGCTCGTCGCGCTGCTGCGGCGGCGGATTGGGATTCACGTAGTCGTCGGCGGCCTCGAGGAGAAGGCTCGTCTGGTTGACGATCGTGTTCATCTCGCTCAGGGAGTTGGAGAGGCGCGCCATCGACTGCACGAAGCAGTTGATCTGCGGCGGCAGTTCAAGGCCGAGCTTCTGGAGTTCGGAGACGGCCGCGTTGAGGCGGTAGACCATGTCGTAGGAGAAGCGGCCTTTCTTGAGTATGGAATCGAGTATCGCCTCCGCCTTGTCGCGGTTCGCCTTGAGCGCGGCCTTGCCCGCCGGCGAGAGGAGTTTCTCGAAACCTTCGAGGATGAACGTCTTGTCGCGGAACGCGGCGCCCATGATGACGCGCAGGAGCTCGTGGCGCTCGTTGATCGTTTTCGGCTTGTTCGTGGCAGTGTCGAGAACAGCGTTCCCGTTTTCATCGAGAAGCGGCACTTCCGACTTGAGCTCATACAGGTTGCCGAAGTCGATGAACGTTATCTGCCCAGTCTTCACCATGAGGTTGCCGGCGTGCGTGTCGCCGTGGAACTTGCCCGACCCGAGAAGCGCCTCGTGGAACCAGGCCTTCGTCGCCTCCACGAGCATCTTCTGGTTGTCCTTGATGTTGCTGTAGTTGTTGCGGGCCCATTCAATCATGTTGTTGATCGCGCCGCCCGAGACGTTCTGCTTGAAGACAGGCACTTTCTTCGGCTTGTTCGTCTTCGGGTCGACCGGACCGTCCACCCACTTGATGCGGCCGGTCGCCGGATCCTGCTCGAAGATGCTGGACGCCGCCGTGCGGATGGCCGAAATGCTCTCTTTGAAGAACTTGTCAACCGGTTTGCCGAGGGCGACTTCCGCCACCATCACGTCCTTCTTGGCCGGGACGATCGTCGAGAGCTTCATCGAGTGGACGTGCTTCGCGATTAGCTGGAGCGGATGTTTCTTGCTGCCGCCTATGTCGTAGAGCTTTACGCCCTCTTCCACGTTGGCGGCCTCGTTGCGGAAGTCGAACTCGGTCATGTACTGC
>CACYCL010000098.1 GCA_902772905.1 uncultured bacterium
CGTCGGCGACACGCTGCTCGGCGCGGAAAACCGAGGTGCCAAGTATGTATTGCGTCAAGGGGGAAAGTGGAAAAACTTTGCATGGAAGTGAACGCGGGTGCTAGCGCGGATGTATCCATCCGCGCCCTGCGGGGTTCAGGGGGACTCGAGTCCCCCTGAGTCGACGCCAATATATACGCGCGCGCGCGGTCATTTATATATCAGGCGGCAAAGCACAATGGCTAGAGATACCCATCCCCCGTTCAAATTACCGTTGCCTAACAGTGCTTTCGCGTGATATAATTCGCGCTGTCTTGAGTGACAGTAACCAAAAACAACAAGGAGGATTGAAAATGGCTCACAAGATTGCTGCTGACAAGTGCGTTTCCTGCGGATGCTGCAAGGATGCATGTCCCGCTGAGGCGATTTCCGAGGGTACGCCCTACGCGATCGACCCTGACAAGTGCGTTGACTGTGGCGCGTGTGCGGCTCAGTGCCCAAATGAGGCTATTGCCGCCGCCTGATGATTGAATTCATCTGCGAGACGCTGTTGCTCCTGCCTTTCCTCTTTTTGACATATCTTGTCCTTGAGGCGGTTGAGGCCAGCGCTGGGGGCGCGCTTGGGAGGTTTCTCGAGCGCGCTCGTTCTGTAGGTCCTGCGGCTGGTGCGCTCGCTGGTGCAATTCCGCAGTGCGGTGTTTCGGCCGCCGCAGCGTCGTTCTATGCAGGCGGCGCGATAACTGTGGGGACGCTTCTCGCTGTTTTTCTTTCCACTTCAGACGAACTTGTGCCCGTCTTGATCAGCGAGCGTGTGCCATTGGCCTTGCTCGCGAAGATTGTTGGCCTTAAGTGCGTATGCGCCATTGCAGTGGGCTTCACGGTCAACGGAGTTCTTTCGTTCATGCGCCACATTCGCCGTGAGGTTTCCGTGCATGAGCTTTGCGAGCATAGCCGCTGCGGGTGCCACAAGCACAATGGAATACTTGTGCCTGCGCTCATACACACGCTTGAGATTTTTGCGTTCATAGTTGTGATATCAGGCGCGATTGAACTTTGCATGCATTACTTGGGCGAAGAGAGTCTGCTCCGCCTGCGCTTGACGGCTCCATTATTTGGTGAGGCAATGGCCGGTGCGCTTGGGCTCGTGCCAAACTGTGCGGTGTCTGTTGCCAGTGCGAAGCTGTATCTAGCCGGTGCAATGTCGCCAGGTGCGCTCATGGCTTCTTCGTTCACAAGCTCAGGCGTAGGGCTTCTTGTTCTTTTCCGAACGAACCGCAATTTGCGCGAGAACCTTGCGATACTCGCCTCTGTATATGTAATAGGGGTGATTCTTGGCGTTCTCACAGGCAATTTCATCGGCTGAGCCGAGCGCATCCGCAGTGCGGTGTGCGCGAATTTGTGGTATAATATAAGGAAATTTAACGAAAGGACGGTATGAAACAACCTAAGAAGGGAATAAAGTGGGAGAAGTTCGGTTTCGGCTTCTCCGATGTGAACTGCCACCTGCGCATGGTGTGGAAGAACGGCAAGTGGTCAAAGCCAAAGTTCGTCAAGGATCCTTGGATCACAATGCACATTGGTGCGGCGTGTCTGCACTATGGCCAGGAATGCTTCGAAGGTATCAAGGCTTTTCGCCAGAAGAATGGCAAGGTTGTGATATTTCGTCCTGACGAGAACGCCAAACGCATGTATCGCACGGCTCAGCGCACATGCATGCCGCCGATTCCAGTTGAGACGTTCCTCGATTGCTGCAAGGCGGTAGTGAAGCGCAACGCCGAGTACGTTCCGCCGTATGGCACTGGCGGCTCGATGTATCTGAGACCGCTTCTCATTGGCACAGGTCCGCAGATCGGCGTTGCGCCTGCGAAGGAGTACACGTTCATGATCATGGTCATGCCTGTCGGCGCCTACTACAAAGGCGGGATTAAGCCGGTGCGTGCGGTCATCTTCGACGAGTGGGACCGCGCCGCGCCGCACGGCATGGGCGACGTAAAGGTTGGCGGCAATTACGCCGCTGGGATATTCGCCCATGAGAAGGCCAAGAAGGAAGGTTGGCCGGTAGAGCTGTACCTTGATGCAAAGACGCACAAGTACGTGGAAGAATTCGCTACTTCAAACTTCGCTGGCATATCAAAGGCTGGTGCTTACGTTACGCCTGATTCCTGCTCGGTATTGCCGTCCGTCACGAACATGTCGTTGAAGCAGTGCGCGAAGGATCTTGGCATAAAAGTTGAGTGCCGTCCGGTTCCGTACACGGAGATAAAGAAATTCCAGGCGGTTGCGGCGCTTGGCACGGCGGTCGTCATCACTCCTGTCTGGGAGATTACGCGCGGCAAGGAGGTAATCAAGATATCCGATCCGGAAGTCGTGCATCCGACGCTTCAGAAACTCTATGACCGCGTGCAGGGCATTCAGTATGGCACCATTCCCGACGAACACGGCTGGTGCTTGGAGGTGAAGTAATGGTTCTAGGCTAGGGAAAGCCAAGCCAATGGAAGAAGGCACAGGCGTGGAAGGCAGGGTTCCAGAGATATTGAAAAAGCTGCTGGAGCTGCGTGGCGTGACTGCTGCGGACATGTCTTCCTTCCTGTGCCCGTCCCTAGCCGACCTTGAGCAGCCAGAGTGCCTTCCAGGAATAGTCGAGGCGGCGGATGTAATCATTGATGCGCTCGTTGCCAGGCGCGAGATAGTAGTCTTCGGCGACTACGACTGCGATGGCGTGTGCGCCACGGCGATTCTCGTGATGACTATTCAGGCGCTTGGCGGGCGAGTGCGTCCATTCCTGCCGGAGCGACTTTCTGAAGGCTATGGCATGAGTGACGCATCGGTGTCGCGAATGCTTTCCGAGTGTCCGGGCGTGAGCCTTGTAGTCACGGTCGACAATGGAATAAACTCGATACGCCAGATCGCCGATCTTAAGGCCAGCGGCCTGTCGATTGTAGTGACAGACCATCATCTTTCTGGCAACGAACTGCCCGCAGCCGATGCTCTTGTTAACCCGAAGGTTGCGGCGTCGCCGTCCTTTGCCGACCTCTGTGGCGCGGGTGTTGCATTTCTTCTTGCGAACAGGCTTGTGTCCGAGGCGAAGCATCGCGGCTTGTATTCGGGGCCGAACGTAGGCGGGCCGCTCCTCGTGCTTGCCGGGCTAGCGACGGTCACGGACATAATGCCGCTTGTCGGACAAAACCGTATCATCGTCGCCGAGGCGCTAAAACACTTCGGAGCATGGGCTCCGCTTGGCCTCAAGGAGCTTTACAGCAGGGCTGCGCGCACAGGCGTGGACAGGCTGACTTCGCGCGATTTCGGTTTCTTACTGGGACCGCGCATAAATGCCGCAGGTCGTCTTGCCAGTGGCATGGATGCATTGGATCTCATACTTGAGACGAACCGCGAACGTGTGCGTGAATACGCGCTCAGAATTGACCTCAACAATACCGAGAGAAAGTCCATCGAGCAGAAAATGACGGAAGACGCGATGGGCAAAGTCGTTCCCGATGCTCCGGCGCAGGTCATTGACCTTCCTGATGGACACCCTGGGGTTGCGGGCATTGTGGCCTCGCGTGTTCTGGAGCGTCTTGGCGGCGCTGTTCCTGTCTGCGTAATAGCGTCTGGCCACGGCTCGGCGCGATCGCCGGATGGCATAAACATACGCGATGCATTCGTCGCATGCGACGACGTGCTGGTAACTTACGGCGGACACGCCGCTGCCGGCGGCTTTTCCGTGAAGGAAGGTTGCGTGGACGCATTCCGCAGTCGTCTCTGCGAATATTGCCGAGGACTGAAAGTTGTTGCGCCTAAGCACGTAGGAGAGCCTGAGATGTGGCTTGAACCGTCAGATGCGACGCTTGAGCTCGCAGAGGCGCTGCAGTCGCTTGAGCCTTTCGGCGAGGCGAATCCCGAGCCTGTTTTCGGATTCAGAGGAGTGAAGTTCTCAGACGTGCGGCCGCTTGGCTCCGATGGCCGCCACTTGTCGGCAGTGCTGCGTTCGTCTGGCCTTAGAGCAGTGTGGTGGGGGCACGGCGAATTTGTTGAGCAACTTCGCTCTTCGTGCGCGTCTCCGCACGATATCACTTTCACATTGGCAATATCAGAATACGGCGAGCGACATGCAGAGCTTCGCCTTGTTTCCGTTGTGACATGAGGGCTATAGGCGTGCGGTTAAACGGCGGAAAAATATTTTCAAAAACCCCATTGCGCACACGCGAGGGGAAATGCTATAATGCGACTGAGATTTCGCAGGATTTGTCGTGCTTGGATGATGAGGGCGGGTGCTTTCGAGTTCAGGTGCAATAAAAAACACAAGGAAAGAATCAGATGGAAATCTATGTTGGTAACCTCGCGTACGCGACAACCGACGAAGGACTGAAGTCGGCGTTCGCGCAGTATGGCGAAGTTACCGCCGTTCGCGTGGTCACCGATCGCATGACCGGTCGCAGCAAGGGATTCGGCTTCGTCACGATGCCCGACGCCGCTCAGGCGCAGGCTGCGATTGACGCGCTGAACGGACACGAGCTCGACGGGCGCACCGTGCGCGTCAACGAGTCGCAGCCCAAGCCCCGCGA